>PUXY01000001.1 GCA_009659955.1 Campylobacterota bacterium
TCTTCAAATTCCGATAATCTTTGCACCCTACTCCCTCAAAATTGGAGTAAATGGGCAAAGTTTTAGAAAAGAGAAAAAGGAGAGTTCATTTTTGGGGGGAAGAGGAAAAGGAGTCGGAAAAGGTAAAAAAGGGGATTTCCAATTTACCCAATAATATGGTTATTTCCTCTTTTTCTCCCCCTCTCTCAACTTTTCAATAGCCAAATGGCAGAGGGTTAAGCCGAAAGAGCCGGTTACTCCTATGAAACTTCCTCCTTTTTTTGCAGGTTCGGAGGAGAATACCACCGGTAAATCCCCTTTCCACTGGCGATTTTTCAACTCCCGGCGGAGTCTCCGGGCAAGGGGGTCTGTGTGGGTTTGGGAGAGGGGGGCGGTGGAGATTTTTGTAGGGTCAATTCGGCGACCGGCTCCGGTGGAGGAGACCATTTTTTTCCAAAATTTTTCAATCAGGGCAATTTTTACTGGCAAATCGTCGATGGCGTCTACAATTAAATCGGCTTCCTCCAAAATTGGAAAAATAGCGGAGAGGTTTTTGGGGGTCAAATGGAGGTCAATTCCGGCAATACCCGGATAAATCCGTTTAAAAACCTCAACTTTGGACTCTCCCACAAATTGGCTTCCGATTTGGCGATTTTGGTTGGAGAGGTCAAATCTATCCCCATCGATAACTATCAAATTCCGGAAACCACTCTTGTAGAGACACTCCACACAAAAGCCCCCAACCCCTCCTATCCCGATAACTACAATTTTTTTGGGGAGGAGATTTTTCAAATTGGGAAAAAGGGGGAGGATTCGGGAGAGTTGGGCATCTGAAATGGGTTGAGCTCCCGGAAATTGGGGGAGATTGATAGAAAAAGGTGGGGGAGTAGAATTGGAGGTTGGAGTTTGGGGGTGGGAAGATGGACGGGGTTGGAGGAGGTTTTGTGGAACCTTTTCACTGGAGGAGAGTTCAGAAGAGTTTTTTTCCACTTTCTTCAAAGTATTCTCCTTTTGGGAGGAAACATCGGAAAAATTGGAAGTAGGGTCGGACATTTTCGATTTAACTTCCTTAAACTCCCTTTTTGGAGTAGAGTTGGGGGAGTTCCAATTACCGGAGTGCGTAAAATTTGACTCTTTTCCACTCCCCTTTTTGAAACAATTTTCGCCCAACCTGTTTCTCCTCTTTCCCCTTTTTCCCCTTTTCTCCTTTGTTTCCCTTTTCTCCCTTGAGAACGACTTTCCTTCCTTTTCTTCTGGAGATTCTCTCCTTTCCCTTCTCCTCTTTTCCACCTTTTTTCCTATTTAAAAAGTGGTCTCAGAAAAGTTTGAAATTGTGTAAATTTCTCCACCTCTACCCCTCCACTTTATGGCGGTGGAGGAGGGCGGAGCCCAGAGAGGTGAGGTCTACATTTTCAAATTTTACCCCCGATGGCACCCCTTGGGCAAGTTGGGTTAAAGTAACCCCCGGGAGATTCCCCAAAAGCTCTTTAATCTGGAGAAGTTTAAACTGGTTTCCCGAGGAGGGGGGGAGAGCAAAAAGCACCTCTTTCACCCGGTGGGTGGCAATAAATTTTTTCAACTTTTCCACCTTCTCCCACTCTACCTTTCCCGGAAAAAGGAAATAGTAGCCGTGGTAATTGCCGGTTGCTTCCAAAAGTTGGATATCTTGATGGGACTCTACCACCGCCACCACCGGCTCCCGGTGTTCATCTCTACAGATGGGGCAAATTGGGGTTTCCGAAAGGGCTCCGCACAATTCACACTGGGTTACTCCGGTGATGGCGTCCTCCAAAGCCTTTATCAATTTGAGGGCGTGGGGTTTATTCTCCACCAGATGGAGAGCCAATCGGGTGGCACTTTTCCGTCCAATGGTGGGAAGGTTGGTCAATGCGTCGATAAGTTGTTCCAGTTTCTCCATTCCGCCTCTCCTCCGGATATTGAATTTCTTAAGCTCAATTTCAGACCCAACCGGTAAAATAAGGGATTATAAATTATATCCAAAGGGGGAAATTTTGGCACTCCGGAAAATAAAATGGAGAGGGGAGGAGTTCCCCATCTCCTATAAAATTGTAAATCCCGATAAATCTCCCTCTCTCCTTTTTCTCCACGGGTGGGGTGCAAAAAAGGAGTTGATGGAGTTATTTGCCCCCCATTTTCCCCACTTTCGGCAACTCTATATCGACTTGCCCGGATTTGGAGGGAGTCAACCCCTTCCAATTCCCTTGAAAACTGCCGATTACAAAGAAATTGTAGCCCAATTTCTGGAGGAGATTAATTTCCACCCCGACGGGGTGATAGCCCACTCTTTCGGGGGAAAAGTGGGACTTCTCCTCTCTCCACCAGTATTGATTTTATTGGCAAGTGCCGGCATTCCGGTGGAAAAACCCCTTTCAGTTAAAGCTAAAATTGCCCTTTTTAAACTTTTGAAAAAGTTGGGGATAGGAGAAAAACTCCGCCATCTCTTTGTCAGTGCCGACGCCAAAGGAGCCTCCGAAACCCTCTACCAAACCTTTAAAAATGTGGTAGATGAGGATTTCAGTAGCCACTTTTCCCAATTTAAAGGGGAAGTTCTCCTCTTTGGAGGGGATAGGGATACGGCGGTGCCTCCGGAGGCGGTTCGCCGGCAAGGGGAGCTTTTGGGGGTAACTCCCAACATTTTACCCGGCGACCACTTCTTTTTTCTAAATCCGGAAAATCGGGTGGCTATTGTTAAAATGGTGGAAAATCTATTTGGAAAAAGGGGATAAAATGAGAGTAGCTATAGGGATTCTCCCATTGAAGGAGACCCCGGGGGTGGAGCTTTTCCTCCACCCGGTGCGGTATAAAAATACAATCACCTTTGAACCGATGGCGGAGGAGGCGGTAATTGCCCTAATTACCCAAGCGGTGGTGGAGGATAACCCCGACTTACCGGCGGAGGTGCGGGAGTATTTTGAAGAGTTGGACGATGGGTATCTTTCCAGTGAAAGCAATTTCGACCAGTTCGATTTGGAGGCACTCAATTTGACCCATCTGGTAGTGGGGAGGGATATCCATCTCCACCCGCGACTGGAGAATATCAAGCGATTTTTGGGGATTCTCCGGGATTTTGGAGGGGTGGAGATTGAGGGGATTGAACTCCCCAACTATTTGACTCCATCTGACCCGGAGTTGGGGGAGTTGGTGGAGACTGAACGGAGTTACGAGTATGCACTGGAGGAGGTGGCGGAGTTGGAAAGTTTCGATGGAGGGGTGGTCTATTGTTGTAGTGATAGCGGAGTGGTCAAAAAGGGGGAGTTACTCTGCTCCACCCAGTTTGTAATTGCCAATCGGATTAAGGGGTTTCAAGTCAAAATTGGAGATGAAATTTTCCATATTAAAAAAGTGCCCGATTTGAAAGGAACCTTTGGGATTATCTATCGAAAGGTGAACTCTTACCCCTTTGTCCGGGTGAAAGTGGAGAATTGGGAGGGTGAAAATGGCAAAAAATAAGAAAAAGTCGATAAAAGTCCAACGGAAAGAGTCGATTCTCCGGGAGGTGATTGGGGAGGCGTTTGCCTCTCTGGAAAATCGGCAGATTAACCGGTTGATGGTTACAGATGTGGTTTGTAGCCGGGACGGAAGTGATGCCAAAGTCTATCTGGAAAAGGGGAGTTTAACCAGTGCCGAGCAGAACTCCGCCCTCAAAGAACTCCGGAATGCCCGGCGGTATATCCAACACCTCTGCCGGGATATTACCGGGTGGTATCGGGTGCCCAATCTCTCCTTCTCCTTTGACAACCTTTTGGAGCGGGAGAATAAAATGGAGGAGCTTTTCCGGCAAATTGAGGAGAGTCGGGAAAAGAGAGGGGTAAAAGGGGAGGAGAGTGTGTCCCAATCCACTTCCCAACCCTCCTCCTCTTCCAATTGTGGGGAGGGGGAGACTCTCTCCTCCGATGCCACCGACCTTCCACAAAGGGAAGAGAAGAAAATCGATAAAAATGGGGGATCTCCCCTACCTCCTTCTTCCGATGGAGGTGTCCAATGACCTCCCATTTCCTTGCAATTTTCGGAAATCCGGTCGCCCATTCCAAATCCCCCTTAATCCACAACTATTTTTTCAAAAAGATGGGGACTCAATTGGGGGTAAAGGGGTGTTATACCCGGTATCAATTGGAGAATGGGGAGGAGATTAAGGAGAAATTTCTCCAACTGGGGTTGACCGGGGCAAATGTAACCATACCTTTCAAACGGGAGGCTTTCCTCTATGCCGACCGGGTGGAGGGTATTGCCCAAAAGATGGGGGTTGTAAATACTCTTGTTCGCCGGGGTGATGAGGTGGTAGGTTACAACACCGACGCCCCCGGCTTTTTGGAGGCGGTCAAGGAGTTTAAATTTGAAAATGTCCTTTTGATTGGAGCCGGGGGGAGTGCCAAGGCTTTGAGTTGGGTTTTGGAAAATGTGGAGGTGGTAAACCGGAGTAGTGGGCGATTGGACTATTTTAAAAAACGGGGAATTCCCGCCTATAGTTGGGAGGAGTTCACCCCAAAATCCTACGATTTGGTGGTCAATACGACCTCCGCCGGTTTGACCGACAACTCCCTCCCACTGCCAGAGCCGATGGCAAGGGAGGTTTTGAAAAGGGCAAAATATCTGGTGGATATTATCTACGGCAAAGAGACTCCGATAATGCAACTTGCCAAAGAGATGGGGCTTCAAGTTAAAGGGGGAGAAGAGATGTTAATTTATCAGGGGGTTTTGGCAATGGAGCACTTTTTAAACCGCCCCCTCCCCCGGGAGAAGGTCGCCTCCCTCTACCGGGAAATTTTGAGGGGGTAAAAGTCTATCTTTCCCCCTTTTTTTAATTTTAAAAAAGAGATAGAGAGGTCTCCTATTCCCCCCACACTTCCACATTTTCAGGGGTAACATCGCAAATAGGGGAAATTTTTTCCAAAGGAAGCTCCAATTGGGAGTTGTCGATAATGGAGATGCCCCGTTTGAGAACCTCCCGGGCAACCTTTTTTGCCCCCTCCAGTGAATGGAGGTAACAACTTCCACATTGATATATATTGGCTTCGGGAATCTCTTGGGTATGGAGAATATCCTCCATCGATTTATAAAACGCCTCTATCACTTCTTTCAAATATGGAGTCCCAACTACACTCATATAAAAACCGGTTCGACACCCCATTGGGGAGATATCAATAATTTGGTAATTGGGGAGGTGTTTCCTCATAAAACCGGCAAAAAGATGCTCCAAAGTGTGTAGGGCTTTTGGGGAGATTATCTCTTTATTGGGGTGGCAGAATCGGAGATCAAATACTTGAATCTGATCCCCTTTGGGAGTGGTTATCTCCTTTGCCAATCGAACTCCCGGGGCGTCCATTTTGGTATGGTCCACCGTAAAACTTTCCAATAGAGGCATAACTCTCCTTTTTATATTTTATTGAAAAAACAATTGTAGCCAAGGGAGTTGAAATTTGAAGGAAAGAGAGTGGAAAATGGGTATTATGGAGGAGGTTAACCCCAAAGGTTAAAGGGGTGAAATAGAGGAAATAGGGTTGAGAAGAAGGAGAGGGTAAAAATTTGCCCTCCATCACCCCTATCAAAAAATAGGAAAAAGAAAAAAGGGGAAGGAAAAATTAAAGTTGAGGTCCGGCGTCCCGGTAGAGGCGACCTTCGGGGGTATCTTCATACCGCTTAAAGTTTTCAATAAACATTTCCGCCAATTTCCGGAGTTGCCGGTCGTAAGCCTCTTTATCCTCCCAAGTGTTCCGGGGGTTGAGGACTTCGGTATTTACCCCTTTCAACTTTTTGGGGATTTGGAGGTTGAAGATTGGGAGGGTTTCAAACTCCTCTTCCAGAATGGAGCCGTCCAAAATCCCATTGATACACGCCCGGGTATCTTTGATACTCATCCGGTGTCCTACTCCATAGGGTCCTCCAGTCCACCCGGTGTTGACCAGATAGACATTTACATTGTGTTTTTCAATTTTCTCCCCCAAAAGTTTGGCGTAAACGGTGGGGTGGAGGGGGAGGAAAGGCTCTCCAAAACAGGCACTGAAGGTAGCCACCGGTTCAGTAATTCCCCGTTCGGTGCCGGCAACTTTGGCGGTGTAACCGCTCAAAAAGTAATACATTGCCTGCTCTTTGGTAAGTTTGGAAACCGGAGGCAATACCCCAAAGGCGTCGGCGGTCAAAAAGATAATATTTTTGGGGTGTCCCCCTTGAAGGGTCTGTTCGTGGTTTTGGATATGTTCAATCGGGTAACTGACCCGGGTATTTTCGGTTTTACTTCCATCGGTAAAATCGACATTCCCTTCACTATCCAACGCCACATTTTCCAAAAGGGCATTCTCTTTAATGGCGTTGTAAATTTCCGGCTCCGCCTCTTTGTCCAGATTGATAACTTTGGCGTAACACCCCCCTTCAAAATTGAATACTCCATTATCATCCCACCCGTGCTCATCGTCTCCAATAAGTTTCCGGTTGGGGTCGGTGGAGAGGGTGGTTTTGCCGGTTCCGCTCAAACCGAAAAAGAGGGCTACATCTCCCTCTTTTCCGATATTGGCGGAGCAGTGCATACTCAATTTCCCCTCCAAGGGGAGCCAATAGTTCATCATTGTAAAAATCCCCTTCTTCAACTCCCCTCCGTAGAGGGTTCCGGTCATTACCGCCTTATTCTCCTCCACATTGAAGGCGATAAAAATATTGCTATTTAGTCCATCTTTCTCCCAATCGGGGTAACGGGCAGAGCCTGCCACCATAAAAGTAAAATCGGGTTTAAAATTTTTTCTCTCTTCATCGGTCGGAATAATAAACATATTCATTACAAAGTGGGCTTGCCACGCAATTGGAGTAATAAATCTAATTGCCCGGCGACTCTCTTTACTGGCTCCAACAAAAACATCGACAACAAAAAGTTCCGATTGGTTGGAAAGTTGGTCGGTTGTAAATTTCTCCAACTTTTTCCAAATTTCTGGAGAAATTGGTTGGTTGATTTTTCCCCAAGCGATGTGGTTTTCGGAAGGGGGTTGTTTAACAAAATATTTATCTTTGGGACTCCGTCCGGTAAACTCTCCGGTGTCCACCGCCGTAGCCCCCAATTTGGTTCTCTTTACCTCTCCCCGTTTCAGGGTAGTTTCAATAATTTGGGAGTAACTGGGATTGTGATTTATCTTCTTCCCCTCGGCATCGATACCCAACTTCTCCAACTCTTGTTGAATAGCCATAGTGAACTCCTAATAGGTATTTAATTGTGGTTAATTGGAATTCGATTATAGCAAAAGCCCGGAGAGCGTGGTAGAATAGAAAAGAGTTCCCGGAGTTAAATGAGAAGGACTGGTAAATATGAAAAAACTGGAAAAATTGGGATTGGAAAAGAGGTGGTGGAAGGTTTTAAATCCTACCTTTCCTCCCGCCTATTTTCTTTTTATTTACTGGTATGGAGTAACCTTTCTCTCCTTCTCCCCCTTTGAAGCCCAAGAGATGGAAAATTTTCCCCTTTTGAGGATTCTGTTCCACTGGATAACTTCCCTCTCCTATAAATTGGAAGTTCCCCCCATTTACGCCCTCCGGTTTATTCCCCTCCTTTTTTCAATCGGAAGCTATACCCTCTTTACCCTAATTGTCCGTCGCCATTTCTATCGGGAGAGGGAATTATTCTACATCTCTGCCCTTTTTCTTCTTCTCCCGGGCACTATCCTCTCCACCCTCCTCTACGAAAAAGGGGGAATTCTCCTCTTTTTGACCCTTCTTTTTATCTATCTCTATTTGGAGGGGTATAAAAATGGGAGTTACGCCCTTTTAATGGTTTTTGCCTTTGTGGATACCGCCTTCCTCTCCCTCTTTGTAGGGGTCTTTTTTTACGGAATTTTCAAAAAAGAGTATACCCTTTCGATTGTAGGATTTGGAGTCACTTTAATAAATCTCATCTATTTCAACTACTCGGTAGGGGGAATTCCCCGGGGACATTTTGCCGACCTTTTATTGGTTTACTCCGCCATCTACTCCCCCCTCCCTTTCCTCTATTTTCTCTACGCCCTTGTTAAGGAGTTTTCACCGGGGGAGAAGCGGAGTATTATCTCCTTTATCGCCCTCTCCGCCTTCTCAATCTCCCTCCTCTTCTCCTTCCGCCAAAAGGTAAAAATTGACGATTACGCCCCCTTTACCCTCCCCTTTATTCTCCATATGGTTCGCCATTTCCTCAACTCCTATCGGGTGCGATTGAAACCTTTCCGGTGGGGGTATAGGACTCTATTTATTGTAATTTTCTCCTCCCTCATAATTTTCGATATTCTCCTCTTCCTCAACCCCCTCCGGGAGAGGGTGGGAGCCGGTTACTACTTTACCGCCCAATTGGCAGAAAAGTTGAAAAAGAGATATCCGGTATTGGAGTGTAAAACCTCTTCCTCCCTCTGCAAAGCCCTCTCCTTCTATCAAGTGGAGTTTGAACCGGGGAGCCCCTGCACCCTCACCTATCGGAAAAGGGATTTGAAAGTTGAGGTTAGATGTTCCGATGGAGAGCGTCAAACTATTGACTTGAAAAAATTGATTTGGGAGCCCCAAACCTGCTTTTTTAAGAAGTAACCCAAAGGGGGGAGAAAGAAAGGGGAAGAGGCTTTTTTGGTATACTTTCTAAAAAAAGGAAGAGTGGGGAATGGAGATAGTAGTAGATAAAACCCTTCTGGAGAATAAAATTTCCAGTGCCGTAAACTTTATTGACAAGCGGGATCAAAGCTCCATCACCTCCCATATCCTATTGGAGGGGAAAGATGGAAAGGTGTCGGTAAAAGCCACCGACCGGGAAAATGGATTTTGGAGTGAAGTGGAGGCGGTGGTAATTGAGCCGGGGGTTGCCACC
>PUXY01000002.1 GCA_009659955.1 Campylobacterota bacterium
TACAGATTTGTGGGAGAGAAGGGGAGTAGGGTAGTATGGACAAGTTGGGGTAACGGAAAGGGGGAGGAGATTTTACTTCTACCCTTTCTCCAGAAAAAAGGATTCAAAATCTCTGTTTCGATTCAATTTGGAGTTACCGAAAGTGGAGAAATATTACACAGATAGACACTTTGGGTATGAGAATGTGTATAGAAAGAGAGCCTCTTTGAAGAAGTCAAGGTTAACAAATATTATTGAGAAAGTGAATTCCCAGATGAGAGATAAAATATCCTCCTTGGTGAGAAGGAGTAAAGCCTACGGCAAATCCTTTGAATGGTTGGACAATCGACTGGCAATGTTCTTCGTTGGACTTAATCTGAAATGTTTCGGTAGGTCTCAATTTACAAAATTGTTGACAGATTAAAAATTTTCTATTATAATTTTATCAATTGAAACAGAAATCAGATGTGAAAAAATACCCCTTTGAGGTTGGATAATTCCGAAATTTCGGGATTGGGGTTTCAAAATTTCCGATAACTCTTATCCTTTCAACCGAACCCTCCGGGGATTGAAACGTCGGAAGTTATCTTTATCTAAATCGCTTTCAACATCTTTCAACCGAACCCTCCGGGGATTGAAACAATCCCGGTCAATATTCCTCCAATAAATAAACCCCCTCTTTCAACCGAACCCTCCGGGGATTGAAACCGGGGATTTTGGCGACCCCAGCGGGACTCGAACCCGCTTTCAACCGAACCCTCCGGGGATTGAAACTTTACTTCCGCTTGAGAGTAAACAGAATATGCACAACTTTCAACCGAACCCTCCGGGGATTGAAAGGCTTTTCGGTCGGGTTGGGAGATGCTACCTTATCTGCTTTCAACTCACTTTCTCCAACTTTTTTCTTCAAATCGGACAAAATGGAGAGACTTCCGGAAAAGAAAACTCCAAATTTTCAAATGAAATTGGGAGAGTGTGTCCATTTTGGGGTAATTTCTTTTCAACTCAATGGGGGCAAATTTTTTCCAAAGGTGAAAAAAAAGGAAAAAGAGAGTTGTTTTTTGTAAGGTGGAGAGAGTTCAACCGAGGGAAGTAACTCAAAAGAGGGGAGAGGTGCTCTGGAGGAGGTGAAGGTAATTTCTCCAATCTCCTACTTTCAACAATTTCCCCATTTCCGGACACTACCTCAAAATTTTGGACAAAACTCCAATTTTCCTCTATTTTGCTTTTATCACCTCTTCCATTTTTCCTTTCCCTCTACTCTTCTTCATCGGTGGAGGTTGGAAAATTTAAATCTTATCGATTTCAATCTCCCGGAGTGTGTCCTTGGAAATTTCCGACCTTCTTCAAAAATAGAACCAAAAAAGTTAATTTTTTCCGCAAATTTTCAACATTTCTGCACCCTTTTTCCCCAATTAAAACTTTTTCAATTCTCTCAAATTTAAATTTGGAGATGTCAATTTAAAAAACTTTTCCCAATTGGCAATTTTCGGAAGAAAAGGAGAGGGGGAGGGGTTAAGTGAGCTCTTTCTCCTCGGGGGTTTTCCCTTGGGCGGAGATTTTGACAATTGCCCGGTTTTGTCTAATTACATTTACTTTAATAAAGCCGGGAAAGGAGACCTCTTGGCTAATTCTTTTGGCAATTTCGTGGCTCAAAAGCACCGCTTCATCGTCGTTGATAAGTTTAGCTTCCACAATTACCCGGAGTTCCCGTCCGGAGTTGAGTCCATAGGCTTGGATTACCCCGGGGAAACTGGTGGCAATTTCTTCCAGTTTTTCCATTCTTTTTAGGAAATGCTCCAACACCTCCCGCCGGGCACCGGGGCGGGCAGCGGAGAGGGCGTCGGCGGCACAGACCGCTGCCGCTTCAATGGAGGTGGGCTCCTCATACCCGTGGTGGGCTTTGATGGCGTTGAGAACTTCTGGGGGCTCCCCATACCTTTTGCAGAGGTCGTAACCGATAGTTACGTGGTCTCCCCCCAGTTCGTGGCTCAAAGCCTTTCCGATATCGTGGAGGAGTCCCGCCCGTCGAGCCAGTTGCTCATCTCCCCCCAGTTCGGCGGAGATAATTCCGGCAAGGTAGGCGACCTCCAGAGAGTGTCCCAGTGCGTTTTGTCCGAAACTTGCCCGATATTTGAGGCGACCTATCAATTTTTTCAGTTCATCGTGGATATTGGCGGAGGAGAGTCCCAAATCCAATAGAATCTCTTCTCCCTCTTTTTCAACCTGCTCTTCAAACTCTTGGAAAACTTTTTCATAGGTCTCTTCAATGCGACTGGGGTTAATTCTCCCATCTTCCACCAGTCGGCGGATAGTCTCCACCGCTATCTGTCGCCGGTAAATATTGAAACTACTGACGGTTACAATTCCCGGGGTTTCGTCCACCACAATATCGCACCCGGTTACCATTTCAAGGGTTTTGATATTTTTTCCATCTTTTCCGATAATTCTCCCCTTCATCTCCTCCGCTCCAATGGGAACGGTGTTAATCAACCTCTCCCCGGCAAACTCTCCGGCATACCGGGTGGTGGCTTGGGCAATAATAAAATTGGCTTTCTCTTTAGCCCGGCTCTCCGCTTCCACCAACATTTTCCGGGTCAAGTGGGCAATATCCTCCCTCAATCCCTCCTCCACCTTTTTCAGAAGCAACTCCCGGGCTTCTTGGTTGGTAAGTCCGGCACTCCTTTCCAAAATCTCCTCCGCCTCTTTCAACCGCCGGTGATACTCCTCTTTCAATCTTTCCAGAGCCTCCGCCTCCTTCTCCAACTCCTGCATCCGCTTTTTCAACTCCTCTTTCTCCAGATAGTGGGCTTGGAGAAGTTCTTTAATCTCCTCTTCCCTTTTCTCTATTTGTTGGAGTCTCTCCCTTATTTCTTGTTCATATCGGTTTTTTTGAAGTTCAAACTCCTTTTGGAGTCTCAATTCCTGCTCTTTTATTTTCCCTTCCGCCTCTTGGAGTTTCATTTCCGCTTCGTGCTCTATTGCCCGGGCTTTGGCTTTGGCTTCGGTTACGAAGAGGTCGTATTTGGCGGAGTCCAGCCATCGGGCGATTAAAAATCCGCCAGCTCCGGTAACCACCGCCAATAGAATATACTCTATCATCTGGTCTCCTCCTTTCAATTTCAAAGTTAAAACTTATATACCTATCCCCTTCCACATCCCACCAATCGGTTAAGGTTTCCGGGGAGATGCAAGGTATCAATTGGAGAAAAAGCAGATTGGGGCGGTAGTTCAACCCCCCAAAAAATCGGTCGTAAAATCCCTTCCCAAACCCTATCCGGCGGAGGGTTAAATCTACCCCTATCACCGGAATTAAAGCAATATCTATTTTTTCTCCCGGAACGCTTTTCCTATTGAGGGGTTCAACTGCAAATTTTCCCCGCTTAAAGGGAGGTCCATATTTTACAATATGGAGATTATTCTCTTCTACTTTGGGGAGATAGACTTTTTTACCGCTCCGTTGTAATTTTTTTAACACCGGTCTGATATCAACTTCACCCTTTAAAGGGTAAAAACCCAAAATTTTTTGATATTTTTTAAGAAGACTCCAGAGCCGTTTGTTTATAATTTTGGAGCGGTAATAGGGATTGGGCGTTTTTATCAATCTGTTTCTGCAAAAATTGCGAAAAGTTTTTTTATCCATTATTATGTTCCTTTTTTGTCCCAATCAATTTAAAAATAGCAAAGGAGTCGGTGTGTATTTTAGACAAATAGCTCTCTTTTTAATTATACTATTATCTATAGTTGGGTGCGAAGATAAGAAGAAAAAACCGATTTTGGATATAAATTACTCCACAGGTGAAGAGTTAATTATCACTGATAAAAATCTTGATATAATGGAAAAAAATAGAACCGACGGCGAAAAAAATCTCTCTTCCATCGGGAAAAAGGGGAGAAAGGAAGGGGAGGAGAATGGTTCATCAACCTCTCCCAATCGGCTTTTGACCCTTTCCGAATCCAAACTTCCTCCCCCCTCTCCTCCCACTCCAGTCTCCCGGATTGAAACCTCTGGAAATTCCAAAGGGGACTCCAATGCCCCCAAAACTATTATTTACCAGTTGGGGGATTACAATATTACCTTTCGAAATGGGAAGATTATCCGGTATCCCCGAAAGAGGCTTTATCTCCTATTCAGTGATGGGAGTAGATATTGTAGAGTGGAAGAGCAGTTCCTCAAGGAGTTACACATTCCCTATTATGTAATTAAAGATGCCGATTTGAACAATAAGTTCAAAATCTCCATCTATCCCACCATTGTAATTTTGGATAAACATCGGGAAATTAGATATGAGGGATTTACCCCCTATGAGATTTTACAGGCAGAAACCTACTTCCAATTGGGAAAACGGGCTTCCCATCGGCAAAAATAGGGAGGAAGAGAGAAGATTTGGTTGGAAGAGGGGAAAATAGATTATTACCAGTTCAGTAGAAAAAAAGAAAAAAAGGAGTTGTATGGGGTCAAAATTTTCTTCCCCGTTGGGACGGGTGCTCTTTATGGGAAGCCCCCTCTATGGGGTGAAGGTGTTGGAAAGAGTGGCGGAAAAGTTTGAGATTGTGGCTATCTATACCCAACCGGATAGACCGGTGGGGCGGAAAAAGAGATTGACCCCCACCCCGGTAAAAATTTGGGGGGAGAGTCGGGGGGTGCCGGTCTTTACCCCTACCACTTTAAAGGGGGAGGGGGAGAGAATCGCCTCCTTTAAACCCGATTTTATTGTGGTTGCCTCCTATGGGCTTATTCTCCCCAAGGAGATTTTGGAAATTGCCCCTCCAATCAATCTCCACGGCTCTTTACTCCCCAAATACCGGGGGGCAAGTCCAATCCAGTCGGCTATTCTCAACGGGGATAGATGGACTGGGGTTACTGCAATGTTGATGGAGGAGGGATTGGACACTGGGGCAATGTTGGGGTGGAGTTATACCCCGATTGGGGAGAAAACTACCCCCCAATTGATGGAGGAGTTGGGGGAGTTGGGGGGAGAGTTGGCGGTTGAAGTATTGGAGAGGTTTGAAGAGATTCGCCCCCTCCCCCAGTTGGACGCACTGGCAAGTTATTGCAAAAAAATTACCAAAGCCGATGGGGCAGTTACCTTTAAAATGCCGGCGGTGGAGATTTGGAGACGCTATCGGGCTTTTATCCAGTGGCCTACCATTTTCACCCCCCTTTTCAAAATTGTGGAAATGGAGTTGGAGGAGGAGAATGGCTCCTACACCCCCGGGGAGATTTTGAAGGTGGATAAAAGGGAGGGGAGTGGAGTGGTCGGGTGCAGTCGGGGGAGTATAAAACTGAAAAAAGTGCAAGCCCCCGGCAAAAAGCCGGTGCCATTTCTCTCCTACCTCAACGGACTTCGGCTCAAAGTGGGGGAGATTTTGCCGGAAAGGTGAACTATTTTCCTTCTGCGATGGGGCATCTTCAACAATTCTCTTAAAGTCTCCTTCTCCCCTTTCCCAAGGAAAAGTGATAGAATTTTTTCCATTTAAATTTGAGAATCCAAAAAAGGAGGAGTAAAATGAATAGCGATATTAAACAAAACCCCCATTTGACCCATCGGGTGCAAGTAATAGAGAAGATTTTGTCCAAAAATAACGCAATGGCTCAAGAGATTAGGGAGAGTTTTGACAAACATAAAATCACCTGTTTCAATTTAATGAGTAGTCCCGGAAGTGGAAAAACCACTACCCTTGAGAATTTGGCGGAAAAATTGCCGGCAAAATTTGCGGTAATTGAAGGGGATTTGGAGACCAGTCGAGATGCCCAAAGGATTAGAGATAAAGGGATTTGGGCGTTTCAACTCCAAACGGGGCGGGCGTGCCATCTGGACGCCGGAATGGTTTTGAAGGCTCTCCCCCATTTTCCCTTTGATGAGGTGGAGATAGCTTTTATCGAAAATGTAGGAAATCTGGTCTGCCCCGCCAGTTACGATGTAGGGAGCCACTACAATATCGTCTTTATTTCAGTGCCGGAGGGAGATGATAAGATTGAGAAATATCCGGTAATGTTCAGAAAAGCCGATTTGGTGGTAATTACCAAAGCCGACCTTCTCCCCTATTTTGATTTTGACCTTGAGAGAGCCAAAAGGGCGTTGGAGGAGCTCAAACCGGGCACCCCTATCCTCCTCCTCAATAATCGGACTGGAGAGGGAATTGAAGAGTTGGTAAATTGGATAATGGAGAAACGGAGAGCCCACCTCCAAATCCTCCAAAAGGGGGAGAGTTAAAAATCCCCGTTATCTCCGTTTTTTCTCTCCCCAATCCCCTTTGTGCGACTGAATGTTACTTCCAGTAAAAAATCCTTTTTTTCTTCCCCCTTTCTTCCCTCTATTTAATAAGAAAGATTTATAATTAATTTAAGAAGATTAATTTCCCCAAAAGGAGAGAAGATGAAAAAAGTTGTGGTTACAACCCTGTTGGCAGTGGGATTGGGAGTTACCGGTGCAATGGGAGCGGTGGTAGCCCAAGTTCATACACCTAAAGTCGCTTCAGTGGTCAATAAAATTGAGGCGACTGAAAAAAATTTGGGGGAAATTTGTAAAAAGAACCAATTGACCGATGCCCAATGTAAAGAGATAGAAGCCGATTTGGAGCAAATGAAGGGTGCAGTCAAAAAGGGGGATACCACCACCCTTCAAAAGAAGAGTAGCCACCATTGGTGGTGTAAAATCCCCGGACTCAGGGAGATTTGCAAATTGATTGACGATTTTGGCTCGATTGGAAGATAGGGTTATGGAAGGGGAGAAGTGGGAAGGGGGGTCTCTCTTCTTTCTATTTTTCCTTCTTCAATTCTGAACTTTCAGAAAAAATAGAGTCCACTGGAAGCCTCTCTTCCACTTCCACAACTGGGAAATAGATCCGAAATTTTCTTCTCTTTTCTATTTTTTCCCTTGCCTTTGGCTCTTTTTTCAAATTTGGCATAATCTCCCCAATTTTCTTTCACTTTTCACAAAAAATATCGGAAAAATTTACTCCTTGGGAGAGAGGGTAAAGAGGAGGATTGGAAAATGGAGCGGAAAATTCCCGAACTACTTGCCCCGGCGGGGAATTTGGAAAAGTTGAAAATAGCGATAACTTACGGAGCCGATGCGGTCTATGGGGGAGTGAGCCAATTCTCTTTGAGGAGCCATAGCGGAAAGGAGTTTACCTATGAAACTTTTCAAGAAGGGGTGGAGTATGCCCACGCCCGGGGGGTGAAGGTTTACGCCACCGTCAACTCCTTCCCCTTTGAAAATCAACTTCCACTGGTGGAAGAGCATTTGAAAAAACTCCGGGAAATAGGGGTCGACGGGATTATCGTCTCCTCTTTGGGGGTTTTAACCCGGGCACGGGAGCTTTTTCCGGAGGCGGAATTACACCTCTCCACCCAAGCCAACGCCCTCAACCATTGGGATTATCAAGCCTATCGGGATTTGGGGGTAAAGAGAATTATCTCCGCCCGGGAGAGTAGCCTCAAAGATTTGATAAAAATAAAAGAGAAAGTCCCCGATGTGGAGATAGAAATTTTTGTCCACGGAGCCATCTGTTTCGCCTATAGTGGAAGATGTCTTATCAGTGCCCTCCAGTTTGGACGGAACCCCAACAAAGGGAGTTGTGCCAACGATTGCCGATACCCCTATATCCTCTACGCCCAAAATCGGGAGACCGGCACCCTTCTGAAATTGGAGGAGTATCCCGACGGCACCTATCTCCTCAACTCCAAAGATTTGGCACTTTTGGAGCATCTGGAGAGAATCCTCCAAACCGGGGTGGTGGATAGCTTAAAAATTGAGGGTCGCACCAAATCCCCCTACTATGTGGGGGTAATTACCGGAGTTTACCGGCGGGCACTGGAGCAGTGGCGAAGGGAGGGAAAAATCGATACCGCCCCCCTTTGGGAGGAGATTTACACCACCAAAAACCGGGGATTGACCGATGGATATTTGGTAAAACGCCCCTTCCAACGGAGTGATACCCAAAATCTCCAAACCCCATTGGTGGAGGGGAAAAAGCAGGTTCACGGAGTGGTCAAGGAAGATGGCACCTCCTTCCTCTGTAAACATACAATCCGCCCCGGGGATATTTTGGAACTTCTCCTTCCCCCCGGTCGCCCCTCCACCCCGGTTCCTCCGGTAACACCAACCGAAACCGAAATTGGAAAAATTTACTCCGATGGGAAAAATTGGTTTCTCCAACTGAATAAAATTGTTACAATTTCCGGACGGGAATTGGGGGCAGTCCATTCCGGTTATCAAGAGCCGATTCAACTTCCGGGGTATCTGCCCCCCTTCACCTTTTTGAGAAAATAGAGCCAATTTTTTGAGGGAAAAAAGAGAGGAAACCCAAAAACAAAGGGCTAAAAATGCGATTTGTATCTGTTTTAATGGGAAGTAAAAGCGATTACCCAATAATGGAAAAAACTTTGGAGATTTTGGAGAAATTTCAGGTTCCCTATGAAGTATTGGTAACCTCCGCCCACCGGACTCCCCAAAGAACCCACCAATATGTAAAAGAGGCGGAGGAGCGGGGGTGCCGGGTTTTCATTTGCGGAGCCGGAATGTCAGCCCATCTGGCGGGGGTTGTGGCAAGCCTTACCACCAAACCGGTAATTGGAGTCCCAATCCCCGGGGGAATTATGGACGGACTGGACGCCCTCCTCTCCACCGTCCAAATGCCGGGGGGATTGCCGGTTGCCACCACCGCCGTGGGAAAAGCGGGGGCAAAAAATGCCGGGTATTTGGCAGTCCAAATTTTGGCAGTGGAAGACCCGGAACTCCAAGCCAAATTGAAAGAGGATAGAATCGCCCAAGGGAAAAAGGTGGAGTTGGACTCCAA
>PUXY01000003.1 GCA_009659955.1 Campylobacterota bacterium
CTGGTCCCAAACCAGGTGCGCTAACCGAACTGCGCTACACTCCGAAAAGAGCGGTGTAATTATAAAAAATTCTCCCTTCCCTGTCAAGGAGAGGAAACAGTTGCACTGACGGTTGAAAAGGGGGGAGGGAAAAATTTTTTAAACTTTCAACTCGTTTACTTTTAATTGGAGTTCAACTTTCTCTAAAATAAAAAAATGGGGGGTAGATATTTTCCCTTTTCCTAGTCAATTGGAAGTAAAAATTTCCCAAAATAGCAAAAAAGGAGTAGGTGCGTTGTTTTTTAGTTTTTTGGAACAATTTTCTTTTTTGGAGATTGGAAGGGAGAAGATAAAGTCTCTATTTTTTATCATCAAGAGAATAAGAGAAGTTATATCAAAAAAGAAAGGATTTAATTTTTGATGGAGAAAAAAGGGGAAAAGGATTATTTTTTAGATTGGGAGTTGTCCGGGGAGGGGGTTGGGGTGTTTTGGGGGGAGTTTTGGGGAGGTTGGGAGGAAGGTTGTTGGGGTTGGGGGGTGTCGGGCTCTTCAATTTCAAACTCCAAATCCAGTCCCAATTTTTGGAGTTCGGCTCTCATTTGGTTGACTACCTGTTCCAGACTTTCCCGGTCAATTTCTCCATTTTCTCCCATTCTTTCCCCCAATTGTCTCTCTGCTTCGGCGATAATTTGTTGGATTACCGGGTCGTCGGGGGCAATGGCTACTCCCTCTCCCATTTCAATCTCCATTGGGGCACCGGGTGGGGGGAAATTACCGCCCATTCCGGCAAAGTTACCCCCTACTCCGGTAGTCCACCCGGTTCCCAGTTCCATTCCCAGTCCGGTGGCTCCAACTCCTCCAACTCCGGGGGCAGGTTGTCCGGGGGTTCCTCCTCCCATAATTTCATCAATATTTTTCCCTTGGAGGCTCTTCCAAAACTCCTCTATATCGGCGTCCATCGGTTGATATTGGATATTGAGTTTCAAAAGAACTTTGGCAGACTCCACTTTAATCCGTTGGATAAGTTCTTGGAAGAGGTTGTAGCTCTCTTTTTTATACTCTACAAGTGGGTCTTTTTGGTTGTAACCCCGGAGTCCGATACCGGTTTTCAAAATGTCCATCATATAGAGGTGGTCCCTCCACGATTCGTCCAAAACTCCCAGTAATACTTCCCGTTTTATCTGTTTGGCATCTTCCGGGGAAGCCTGTTTAAACTTCTCTTCCAGATTTTTGTTGAAGAGGGTTAAAAGTCTCTCTTTCATCTCCTGATAGGAGAGTTTATCCCACTCTTTCAAGTCGGTTTCAATTCCCAATTCTGCCAATTTGGCTTTTAAGGTTTCCAGATTCTCTTTTTCAATCTCTCCAATTTCTCCAATTCCAGACTCCATTAAGAGAACTTCCGCCAACTCTTCCAACATCTCTTGGATTTTGCCGTCGATATCGTAATTGGGGTCCAAAAGTTGGTCCCGGAATCGGTAGATAACTTTCCGTTGTTCATTGGCTACATCATCATATTTTAGGATATGTTTCCGGGCTTCAAAGTGGAGGGTTTCCACTTTCTTTTGGGCATTTTCAATTGCCCGGGTTACCAATCTACTATCGATATGCTCTCCCCGTTCAATTCCCAGTCTATCCATAATTCTTTTAATCTTTTCACTTCCAAAAATCCGGAGGAGGTCATCTTCAAGGGAGAGGTAAAATTGACTGGTTCCGGGGTCCCCTTGCCGTCCACTCCGTCCCCGCAATTGGTTATCAATCCGTCGGCTTTCGTGCCGTTCAGTTCCGATAATGTAGAGTCCCCCCAACTCTTTTACCCCTTCTCCCAATTTAATATCAACCCCCCGTCCCGCCATATTGGTGGCGACGGTTACTGCCCCTTTTTCTCCGGCACGGGCGATAATTTCCGCCTCTTTTTCGTGGTGTTTGGCGTTCAACACATTGTGGGGAATCCCCTCTTTTTTCAAAAGTCGGCTCAAATATTCACTTTTGGAAACGGAGGTTGTTCCAATCAGAATCGGTTGTCCCCGTTGGTGGAGCTCTTTAATCTTTTTAACCACCGCTTCAAATTTCTCCTCTTCGGTTTTAAATACCAAATCGTTGAGGTCCTTCCGGATAACTGGGCGATTGGTGGGGATAGAGATAACCTCCAATCCGTAAATTTCCAAAAATTCGGTGGCTTCGGTCTGGGCGGTTCCGGTCATACCTGCCAACTTTTCGTAAAGTCGGAAGTAGTTTTGGTAGGTAATTTCGGCATAGGTTTGGGACTCCTCCTTAATTTCCACCCGTTCTTTTGCCTCCAGAGCTTGGTGGAGTCCTTCACTGAATCGGCGTCCTTCGGCAATTCGTCCGGTAAATTCGTCGATAATTAACACCTCCCCCTTCCGGACAATATAATCTTTCCCCTCTTTGAAGAGGTAGTTGGCTTTGAGGGCTTGGTCCAGATGATGGGCAAGGATAGCATTTTCGGGGGTATAGAGATTTTCCACCCCAAAAAGTTTTTCCGCCTCCTCAATCCCCTCTTCGGTCAGGAGGACTACCCGGTCTTTTTCATCTATTTTGAAATGTTTATCTTTTTCCAATTTTTTTGCCACCTCATCGGCTTTAATGTAATCCTCCACCCGGCGGTTGGCAGGTCCCGAAATAATTAGAGGGGTTCGGGCTTCATCTATCAAAATTGAGTCCACTTCGTCCACAATGGCGTAATAGTGTCCCCGTTGCACCTTATCTTCAATCCGGAGCACCATATTATCCCGGAGATAGTCAAACCCCAATTCGCTATTGGTGGCATAGGTTATATCTGCCCGGTAAGCCTCCTTCCGGGTTTCGGTATCTTCCGGGGAGGGACTGATAATTATTCCCTCTTCCCGGGCTTTTATCACCTCTTCCATTGGGGCATCACTGACCACCGCCCCCACGGAGAAGCCCAGCCAAGTGTAGAGTTTCCCCATCTCCCGGGCGTCCCGGCGGGCAAGGTAATCGTTGACCGTTACAACATGCACCCCTTTCCCTAAAATAGCATTGAGGACCACCGGCAAAGTTGCCACCAGAGTTTTCCCCTCCCCGGTCTTCATTTCGGCAATTCGTCCCTCGTGGAGCACCATACCCCCCACCAGTTGGACATCATAGTGTCGCATATTTAAAACCCGTTTTGATGCCTCCCGGGTTAAGGCAAAAACATCGTTGAGGTAGCGGTCTAACGCCTCCTGCTCATCTACCCCCTCTTTGATAAGTTGGAGAATCTCCCCTTTTATCTTTTGGAAGGTCTCTTTCAACTCCCCATCGGACATCTTTTCATATTTGGGCTCCAGAGCATTTATCTCCTTTACCCGTTTAAAGTATCTTTTCAACTCCCTATCGTTCCGGGTTCCGAAAATCTTTTTAAAGAGAGTGCCTACCATTCTGTTTCCGCCTTTCGGTCTAAAGTTTTCTGCTATAATATTACCATTTCTCAAAAAAGGGGTTAAATGGCGAAAATTTTGGGGAGATTGGGCACTCTTTTGGTGGGAGTAAGTTTAGGGGTGTGGGGGTTGGAGTTGCCCTCCAACTTTTCCGCCCATTTTAATCAAGTAATTTATGGGGACAATGGTAAAAAACTTACCTATACCGGGGAGGTCTATTTCCGGAATAACCAAGTCTATTGGCACTATAGTTATCCCACTGAAAAGATGATTTGGGTAAATCAAGGGCGGTTTGTGGTTTACGAGCCGGATTTAATGCAGGTTACAATTGCCAAGCCCAAAAAAAATATCAACTTTTTAAAATTGATAAAAACTGCCCGGAAAATTGCCCCCCACCGCTACACAACCAAAGTAGAGGGGCGGGAGTATAACTTTACTTATACCGGCACCCTTCAAAAGGTGCAGTATAGGGATAAAATTGGAAATTTGGTGGTTATTACCTTCTCCCACCAATCTACCCAACCCCAATCGGACGCCCTCTTTAAACCCCATTTTCCTCCAGATGTAGATATAATTTATCGGTAAAATGGGAAAAAGAGCGATTTTAAAGAAAGGGTGTGAATGAAGTTTCTCTATCAACCCACCGACCGGGGAATTACCACTTTAATGTTGATTCTCCCCACCGGAGCCGATATTTTCTATCCGCCGGGGGTGGCATATCTCTACACCCTTTTGGTCAACCGGTATGGGACCCTTGAAAAGGGGCGGAAAATTTTTGAGGAGTTGGACCAACGGGCGATTGAAATAAAGTTTAGTGTAGGACGGGAGTTTCTTTCGGTAACCCTCTCCGCCCTCAACTCCCAACTGGAAAAGGGATTGGAGTATCTCAAAGAGTTTTTAACCCAACCCAATCTCCGGAAAGAGGTGGTGGAGCAGGTTTTGAAGGAGAGAGATGAAATAATCCGAACCAAAGAGAATAGCAAAGATTATCTTGCCCGGAAATTGCTCTATCAAATAGCTTTCCCCAATACCCCTTTAGCCCACCCGATTGAGGGGGAGCCCAATCAAAAAATTACCCTCTCCCAATTGGAGGAGTATTTCAAAAAGGGGATTACCTCCGCCGGAAGCTATCTGTTGGTGGTGGGGAAGAAGGTTACCCCCGATCGATTCAACTATCTTGGGGAGGGGAGATTGGAGCCTCTTCCCAAATTTACCCCAGTTCAAGCCCAAAAAACCCAATATACCCAGACGGAGCAGGCTTATATTCAAGTTCTCTCCCCCTTCCATTTTGAGCCGGAGAAATGGTATCTCCAGAGAATTGCTTTCAATATCCTTGGTGCCGGCGGATTTGGAAGTAGAATAATGGAGGAGATTCGGGTCAAACGGGGGTTGGCTTATTCCGCCTATGGGTATGTCCGGGTGCGGAAAATCTACTCCATTTTCCGGGCGTATCTCCAAACCAAAATTTCCAATCGGGAAGAGGCGATATCCCTCCTCAAAAAGGTGATAGAGGAGTTTATCACCCGCGGAGCCACCCAAAAGGAGTTGGAAGACGCCAAAAAGTTTCTAATCGGAAGCGAACCTCTCCGGGAGGAGACCCCAATGCAGAGGCTTTTTATCCGGTTCCGGGAAATTTACTTTGGATTTGGAGAGGGGTTTTATCAACGGCAGTTGAAATTGATAGAAAAGACCACCCTCCCCGAGCTCAATGCCTATATTAAACACCACAAGGAAATAGGGAAGTTAACAATTGCCACAATTACAGCACCGGGCGGAAATTGAGATTCAACCGGAGGATAGGGAACTTTTCCGGGAACTGGGTATCTCTACTCCACTTCAACTGGCTCTAATTAAACCCAAAAAATATCGGGATTTTAATCTCTATCTCTTCCCGTTGGAGGGGGAGCCCCAACTCTTTGAAGCCCGTATTTTATCTGTCCATCAATATAAAAAAATTGTCAAAGTCCGATTCCACCTCCTCAACCTCAACCGGATTGTGGAGGGTATCTATTTTAAAATCCCCAGTTGGTATTGGAAATATCTCAAGGAGGGGGAGCAGATTTTTATTTGGGGGGAGTTGCAAGAGAGACAAATCTCCCAACCTTGGATTGTCTCCAAAAAAGGGGAAATTGAACCGGTTTACCCCAAAACCTCCCTCCCCCCCCGCACCCTCCGGAAATTGATAAAAAAGTATGTAACCCCCGATACCCTCTATCCTCTCCCTCCCCAAATAGCCCTCCCCCTCTATCGGAGCCACTTCCCCAAAACCCGGCAAGATATTTACCCTGCTACAATCGATTACATTTACAAATGGGCGGAGGTGTGCAATTACCTCTACCGCCTCCGGAAAAGGAGAGTTTACCGCCCCGCCCCGGTTTCAGACCGGAACCCCGCTCCTTTCATCGCCTCCCTTCCTTTCCAATTGACCCGAGACCAATTGAAGGCGATAAACCAAGTCCGGGAAGATTTACGCTCCCCCTATCAACGGCGACGGGTCATAATTGGAGATGTGGGGAGTGGAAAAACGATTGTAATGTTGGCAATTGCCTATATGGCGGAGAAGAGTGCAATAATGTGTCCCACCTCCATTTTGGCAAATCAGATTTATGAGGAGGCGGAAAAATATTTGACTCCATTGGGATTGAAAGTGGTTTTGGTTACCCAAAATAGTGGAGCCACCGATGAAGAGATAAACTCCGCCGACCTTTTGGTAGGAACCCACGCCCTCCTCTATCGGGAGTTACCCCCATTGAAAGCCATCTCCATCGATGAACAACACCGATTTGGCACCGCCCAACGGCGGAAATTGGAGGAGTTGGGAGCCACCGCCACCCTCCGTCCCCACCATTTCCAATTTTCCGCCACCCCAATCCCCCGGACCCAAGCCCTAATCCAATCCAATTTTGTGGAGGTAACCTTAATTAAAGAACTCCCCTTCAAAAAGGAGATAGAGACCCGGGTTCTCCCCAAAGATAGGGAGGGGGTTTTGGAGCTTTTAACCCTCCTCAAAGGGGAGATAGAAAAGGGAAAACAGGGGATAATTGTCTATCCGGCGGTAGAGGGGGAGTCCACCAATTTGGCTACCCTCCAGAAGGGGCGGAAATTTTGGGAGAAATACTTTTCCAAAGTGTTGGTAACCCACGGAAAAGACCGGGAAAAGGAGGAGATACTCCTCAAATTCCGGGAGGAGGGGGAGTTGTTGGTTACAACTACCATTATCGAAGTGGGCATCTCCCTTCCCCGGCTTTCGGTAATTGCAATTGTAGACGCCGACCATTTTGGATTGGCAACCCTCCACCAACTCCGGGGACGGGTGGGGAGATATGGGGAGAAAGGGTATTGTTACCTTTTGACCGATAACCCCCACAACCCCCGACTGGTGCAATTCTCCAAAATTTTAGACGGGTTCCAAATTGCCGAGTTGGATTTGAAATTTAGACGAGCCGGAGATTTACTGGAGGGGAGCCACCAAAGTGGAGAGAGTTTCCGCTACTTTGATGAGGTGGAGGATAGGGAGATTTTGGAGGAGGTGCATAACTATCTCAACACTTTGGAGGAGCCTCCGGCGGTGGTGGAGCCGACCAACTCCCTTTCCGGAGAAAAACTCCAAAAAGAGGATAGAAAAGGGGAAAGTGGAAAAGGAGTAACCTCCCGGGGAGGTGGAGAGGGGGAAAAGGTGGAGCAAATTGAAAGGGAAAGAGTTGAAATAAAAGTAAAAGAGGGGGAAAAGGGTGAATTTAAAAAGGAGAAAGGGGAGAAAAGGGAAAAAGAGAAAAATGGGGAAGAAAGAGGGGAAAAAAATGAAAAGGGGAAAAGGGAGCAGAGAGAAGAGGGGGTAAAAGGAGGAGTCCCACCCGGAGAAAGGGGAGAAAAATCTCCGGAAATTACACACTCCGGCAATTTGAACCCCCTTGAGCCCTTCCCCAAAGTGGAGAGGGAAGGGGAGAGGGACGATTTTTCAAATCCACCCTCCCCCAACCAACTTAATTGGGAAAAAAGTAGAGGAGAAAAAGAGAACTTTTCCGGAGAAAAAGAGAACTCCCCCGACTTCCACTTTACCCAACCTTTTATTCCAACTTCCTCCCATTGGGAAAGAAAGCAAGCAACCCCGATTGTGGAAGAGAAAAGGGAAGGGGTGGAGTCCCCCTCTTCCCCAACTGGGGAGGAGAAAAGGGAGGTAAAACTTTCCAATCCACCAGACTCCACTTCTCCCAAGGAGTTTCCACAGGGGAGAAAGGGAGAAAGGGGAAAAGTGGAAGGGGAAGAAAAAGAAAAGGAGATTGACCCCCCAACTCCCTCTGTCTCTCTTTTTTCTCCGGTAAAAGGAAGTTCAGTTTTACCCTCTTCCCATCAATTGCACTCCAATCGGGAGGAAAGTTTCTCCCCCCCTCCCCAATCGGACTTTGAAATTCCCCCGGGGGAAAAAGGAAAAGGGGATTTATCCCCCTCCTCTCAAAAGAAAAAAAATTTACATTCTAAAATTGGAAACATTGCCCGGAAAAATGGGGAAACCTTTTCCGATACTCCCCCTTTTCCCTCTCAAACCACTCCCAATTTGGAAAAAAAGTTTCCTTTGGAGGAGGTGAAGGGAGAAGAAGAGAAAAAAACTCCATTTTCCATAAAATCGGCAAGGGAAGACTTTTCCCTTCAAAAAGGGAAAACCTTTTTCCAGAAACCGGACTCTCCAGAAACAAAGAAAGAAGAGGGTGAAATCCCACCGGAAAAGGGAAATAAAAACTCTCCCCTTTCCCAATCTGCCCGGCAAGGAAAACCAACTTTTCCACCAAAGGAGAAAACTTCCTCCTCCCCTTCCACTCCTTCCCCTTCCAAACAGAGCTCTTCTCCCTCCAACTCCTCCCCCCATCTGAAAAGGGAGAGAAAAAAACTCCAATATGACCTCTTCTCCCGGAGTGGTATCTCCTCTACCCTTTTCCCTGAACTGGAACCTTCTGTAACCTCCCATTCCCATTCCGGAGATACCTCCACCTCCTCTACCCCTTCCCCTGATACCCCTTCCAACCCCAATCTTTCCAATTCATCTCATTCCTCTCACTCCTCTCACTCCACCGCCAAATCCCCCTCCCCTTCAACCCGATACCAAACCCCTTCCCTCTTTGGGGAGGAGTAGAGATTAAACTCTTTTCCACTCCAAATCACCCTTTTTCCAGATGCCAATTTCTCCGGTGCAGTAGAAAGAAGGGATAGAAAAATATCGATGGGAGGAAGTTTTACCCTTCCATTTGACTCTTTGGTGATAGTGCCCTTCAATTAAAGTTCCCTCCCACCTTTTTTTGGTCAAAATTTGGTCAATAAAATTGGGAATTGGG
>PUXY01000004.1 GCA_009659955.1 Campylobacterota bacterium
TGCCCCAAGGGGCTTTGGCACTCTCCCGCCCCCCTCTCAAAATTATCCCCAACTTTTTCTACAAGTTTTTTGGGAAAAAGGGGGAGAAATAGAGGGAGTCTCCCTCCTCTCCTTTGCTTTTTTTCTCCCAAAGGTTTTTTTCTGTTAATTTTGAGTCCTCTCTTTTCTCCAACAAAAAGGGAGTTTCATTTTTCCCAAATTGTGGGGGTGTGTATATAGAAACCCTATTTTTCTTTATCTTTCGTTCTCTTCAGTGGAAGTAGAAAGGCTAACTATATTCTCTTTCTAATCTCTCCCCTTATGACCCTCTCTTCCCCCCTCCACTTTTCTCCTCCCTCCGGTTTTACCCCTTTAAAAACTCCCCTTCGACTCTATCAAACCACTCCCCTCCAGTTTGGGGTTGGGAGGAATATCGATTAAGATTATAAGGGAGATTTAAACCCAACCAAAGGAGGAGAGTTTGGATACGATAATTGAAATTGAGAATAGGAAGAGGAGGTTTGAAGGGGCGATAGAAGTAAAAAGGGAAGGGGAAAGGAAGAAATTTTGGAAAAGGGTGGGAAAATTTTTCTCTTTTCTCTTTATTTTGTCTCTTTTGGCAGGGTGTGGAGGAAAGGAGGAGCCACCTCTCCCCAAATGGTATTCCAATCCCCCCGCCGATACCGGCTTTTATCTCTATGGAGTTGGGATTGGGTATAGTCGACAGGAGGCGATTGGGGAGGCGTTGGCAGATGCCGGAAGGAAAGTTTCCGTAAAAGTGGAATCCCTCTATAGCTCTACTACCAGTTATTTTGGAGAAAATGGGGCAGGGAAAGAGGAGCAGTCGGTTCTCAACCAGATCACCTCTTCAGGGGCTTACCATTTTTCCAATTATCGGGTTTTAAAGGCGGAGCCAATAGGTGAAAAGTGGGTTGCTCTGGTAAAAATAGATAAAGAAGCCAGTGGAGATGTATTGGCTAAAAGGTTGGAGTTGAAATTGGAAGAGATTGAAGGGGGATTAAAGGGAGAGAATCGGTGGAGAAAATTTCTCAATCTGTTGAAAGCCCGGCAACATCTTCAAAAACTTCTCCCCCAAATTTCCTTTTTAATAGGTTTAAATAGAGAAAAAGGGGAGGAAATTGCCAATAGATACAAGAGATTGGAGGCAAAAATCCGGAGGGAAATTACCGGTTATCGCTTTAAAGTAACCTCCCCTTACCCTCTTCTCAAGCGGAAAATTGAAGCCTTTTTAACCTCCACCGGTGCAAAATTGGACTCCCGGAGGGGGATAAAAGTTGCCGGAGAGGGGGAGCTCTTCCGTCGGGAGTATGGGGGTCTCCTCTATTTAAAATTTACCGGGGAGATTAAAGTTTCCGACGCTACCGGAGAAGTATTGGGGCTCTATCCCCTTTCTGGAGAGATAAAGGGAATTCCCGCCTATAACCAATTGAAAGAGATTCTCTTCCGGCGATTGATGAAAAGTTGGAAGGAAAAATTGCTACAATAGCGAAAAAAAGGAGTCTGGAGAGATGGTTTACGATGTGGAGAAAATTAAGGAGATTATCCCCCACCGGTATCCATTTTTATTGGTGGATAGAATTACCAAAGTAGAAAAGGGGAAATTGATTGAGGGGTATTTAAATATCTCTATTACAAATCCGGTATTTGAGGGACACTTTCCCGGACACCCTATCTATCCCGGTGTGTTGATTATAGAAGGAATGGCTCAAACGGGGGCAATTTTGCCTTATACCGTATTGGGAGATGAAGGGGTAAAAGATAAAGTGGTTTATTTTATGAGCATTTCGGGAGCAAAATTCCGGAAACCGGTAAAACCGGGAGATAAATTGGAGTATAGGGTCTCTTTAATCCGCAACCGGGGGAGAATTTGGCATCTCCGGGGAGAGGCATTTGTAGAGGGAGAATTGGTAAGCGAGGCGGAATTGAAAGCAATGATTATGGATAAATAACTCCCCAATTCATTTGCTTCCTTTCTCTCCTCCCCCGCTCTGGGGAAAAATAGATAAAGAGTAAAAGGAAAGAAGATTAATTCGATTAATTAAATTTTTTGCAAAAAATTGATTGGAAAGTAGAAAAATAATTTAAAAATAATTTTCAAAAATTAAACTTCCACTAAAGTTAATTAAATTAATAATGGAGAGGATAGAACCTATGGCTTTGGAACCGATTATCAAAGGAAAAATTGGAAAAAATTGCCAGATTGGCGAAGGGGTGATTATTGGGGAGAATGTGGAAATTGGAGATAATAACATTATTGAGCCCTATGCCGTAATTACCGGCTACACCAAAATCGGGGATAACAACCACATCTATTCCCACGCAGTGGTAGGAAGTGATCCCCAAGATTTGAAATTCCGGGGGGAGGAGAGTTGGCTTATTATTGGAAACAACAACAAAATTAGAGAATTTACCCTTTTAAACCCCGGAACTGAACACGGAGGGGGAGTTACAAAAATAGGGGACGATAACCTTTTAATGGGATATGTCCATATTGCCCACGATGTAAAAATCGGAAACCATTGCGTTTTGGCAAATGGAGCTACCCTTGCGGGACATGTAGAATTGGGGGATTATGTGGTTATCGGAGGGTTGACCCCCATTCACCAGTTTGTAAAAATCGGCTCCTATGCAATGGTTGCCGGTGCCAGTGCCGTAAGTCAAGATATTCCCCCCTATATGTTGGCGGAAGGAAATCGGGCTAAAATCCGAGGACTCAATCTGGTGGGACTCCGTCGCCACCTTCCCAATCGCCAAGATATTGACCTTTTGAAAAAGGCTTACAAAGAACTTTTCCTCTCCGGGCGTCCAATTAAAGAGGTTGCCCAAGAACTGGCAAACTCCTCCAACCCCCATTTGAAAAAGTTGGGGGAATTTATCCTCAACTCCAAACGGGGTATCCCCTTTGAACGGAAGGAGGGATAGGT
Organism: Campylobacterota bacterium; assembly: GCA_009659955.1. Taxonomy (GTDB): domain Bacteria; phylum Campylobacterota; class Campylobacteria; order Campylobacterales; family Nautiliaceae; genus PUXY01. The sequence continues at coordinate 2,925 of PUXY01000004.1, forward strand.
TGAGGTAAAAATTTCCCCTCCCTTATTTGCTATCTCCTCTTTTTCTCCTTTCTTTCCCTTTTTTCTCTCTCTTTTTTTCAACTTCCACCCCTTTGCCTTTCCGGTATACTTTGAAAATAGGAGAACCGGTCAAGCGTAAGTGAAGGAGACAAAATGGGAAAATTTGAGTTACCTTTTTCAATTCCCTTGAAATTGGAGGAGTTTAGGGCTCCGGAGAATCCCCTTTTAAAGGTAAGAAAAGAGTTGGAAGAGTTGGGAATTAAGGCTATTTTTAAAAGATTGGAGAGGTTGGAGAAGGAAAAAAGGGGAGAGGAAAAAGGGGGAAAAGAGTCCAGAGATGAAAACACCCCCCAAGGTAGGGGTGGAGAAAATGGGATTGGAATAGAGGTGGAAATTGTGACCTCTCCCCGGCGGGGGTGGAGGATTTTGGAGGAAATTCCTCCAAAGGAGGTGGTGGGGTTCGATATTGAGACTACCGATTTGGAAAATGGGGAGTTGGTGGGGTTCAGTCTGGCATTTGAAGAGGGAAAAGCTTTCTATTTTCCTGTAGCCCACTCCTACCCGGAGGTTGGAGAGCAATTTCCATTGGAGGAAGGAATAAAATTTATTTCCCATCTTTTCCAAAATTTTCCGATAGTAGGACACAATCTCAAATTTGATTTTAAAACTCTCCACCGGAAATATGGAATAGAGATCCCCGTTCCCGCCGGGGATACAATGGTCTTGGGGTGGCTACTGGAGCCGGAGGGGAGCCACTCCCTTGAGACCCTCTCCCAACGATACCTTAACTACACCCCCACCAAATTTACCCAATTGGTTAAAAAAGGGGAGAGTTTTGCCCGGGTAAAAATAGAACAAGGGGCTCAATATGGGGGAGAAGATGCCTATATCACTTGGAAACTTTATCACACCCTTTTCCCAAAACTTTGGAAAGGGGTTTTATGGGACTGGGAAAAAGTTGAACTTCCACTGGTAAAACTTTTAACCCAAATGGAGTTGACGGGAATTCAAGTGGATTTGGAATATCTCCAAAAACTGGAAAAGAGGGTAAAAAAGGAAATTTCCCAAATCCAAGAGAATATTTTCCAATTGGTGGGAAAAGAGTTCAATCTCAATTCCACCAAACAACTCCAACAGATTCTTTTTGGAGATTTGGGGCTAAAACCGATAAAAAAGACAAAAACCGGTTACTCCACCAATGAGGAGGTTCTCAAAAAATTGGAAAAAGCCCACCCGATTATCCCTCTTCTTCTCAAATATCGCCGATTTACCAAACTTTTAAACACCTATATCCACCCCCTTTTGAAATTTGGAGAGGAGAATGGGGGGAAGGTCTATACCACTTTTATTCAAACAGGAACCGCCACCGGACGCCTCTCCTCCAAAAACCCAAATCTCCAAAATATTCCAGTGGAAGAGGAGGTAAATATTCGAAATGCTTTTATCTCCAACTGGAATTTGGTGAGCCTTGATTACTCCCAAATTGAACTCCGACTTTTAGCCCACTATAGCCAAGACCCTTATCTAATGGAGGCTTTCAAAAGGGATAAAGATATCCATCTGGAGACTGCCCGGAAACTTTTTCCGGAAAATCCGCGGAAATTCCGCTCTATTGCCAAATCTATAAACTTTGGACTAATCTACGGAATGGGGGCAAAAAAACTTTCGGAAACAATTGGAGTCTCCCCAAAGGAGGCAAAAAAATTTATAGAAGAGTATTTCCGCCATTTTAGCCGGGTAAAGGAGTTTATTGGGAAGGTTCACGAGGAAGTCCGCCAACGGGGATATATTGAAACCCTCCTCCATCGCCGGAGATTTTTCGATTTCAACCGGGCGACCGGTGCCCTTTTGGCAGCCTATCTCCGGGAGGCAGTAAACTCTATTTTCCAAGGGGGGACAGCCGATGTAATTAAAAAAGCGATGGTTGATATATCCCACTACCCCATTTCCGGACGCCTTCTCCTCCAAATCCACGATGAACTCCTCTTTGAACTCCCCCGACTCCGGGAAGCGGTAATTTTGAAAATGGAAATGGAAAAAACCATTCCCCTCCGAATTCCATTGAAAGTGGAAATTAAAAGGGGAAAAAGGTGGGGAAGTCTCCGGAAACTCCACCGGCTTTCTCCGTGGGAATTGGGGTGGGCTTTCCGCCATTACCGGAATGGTAGAAGATGGAGATTTGGTAGAGGGAGTGGAATTGCCCGGGATATTTTCCAACTCCACCGGAAAAACCGCCATCGCCTTGCCACCGGCACCTCCCCTATTGGAGAGAATGGAAAACCGGTCAGATTGGTAAAATTTCTTCGACTGGACGGCAATTGGGATATTGTAGAGCTTTTAACCGATGAAGTGGAAACTTTGAAAGAGTTGGGCTACAATCCCAAATTTCCAACTCCCATAGAAGAGAAAAGGTATTGGAAAAAAAGGGGGCGGGAAAAGGGATTAAAACTTTAAATCCCTCCCTATCCATTTCATATAAAAGGCGAGCCCAATTATCAAAAGGGTAACAGCCGTTAGAAGAATAGAGGCGTAAATAATTTTGTCGGGGGAAATCATTGCAAATTTGAAAACCAACATTAACCCTTCAATTGCCAACGCAATAATAATACTCCCCAAAAACTTAATCATTGTTTTGTGAATTTCAAAGGGGTGCTCCTCCTTCTCCCCTACAACCTCTTCCATAATTAGAGTTTTCACCAAATCGAAAATTGCCAAAGAGAGGGTTATCAAAATTGTAGCCTCAAATATCTTTTTAACCTCAATCCCCTTGAGGGAGTATTTGATAAAAAGTTTAATTCCGTCGATAAAGAGAAAAACTACAATAATAAAGAGAGCCGTTGCAAAAAGTCCATACACCAATTTATTGAAAGCTATAACCGCCCGGTCTCCCTTCTCCTGATGGAAAATTTTAATCGCCTCTTTGAGGGGAATCTCAATTACCGCCACATAGAGAAGGTTTCCTTTATCGTCAAAAATAGGGGCAGCAGTTGAAACCACCAACTCCCCATTGATTAGACTGGGGTAGGGGTCGGTTAAAATACACTTCCTTTCCCGAACCGCTTTGTAAAAGTGGGTTCGATTGGCTTGGGACTCTTTAATCTGTTTATTCAAATCCCGGAGGGTAATCAACTCCCCAACTTGATGCCCTTTGGGGTCCAAAATATACGCCACCTGCACCGCCGGCAACTCATTGACTATCCTCATCAACCCCTCTTTTACCACCTCCAACTCCAGTTGGGTAATCCGATTGGGAATATTCCTTTTCAAAAGGTAGCAGAGATATGCCCTTAACTTTTTCCTTATCCTTTCAAATTCCCTTAATTCCCTAATCTTCACTTTCTACCTCCTTTTGGAAAATTTGCCTCCATTTCCCATTATATTAGATTGGAATTTGCAATTGTAAAATTTTTCTGGTAGAAAGAGGAGAAAAAAACGGAGGTATCGAAATGGGAATTAAAATTGCCTTTCCTGTAGAGGGTGAAGAGTTACAAATTGTAACACGAACCGGAAGAGCCCCCTACTTTGCCATCTACAATTTTGAAAATGGAGAGTTCCAATTTTTGGAACTCCGGGAGAATGGGCACGCCAAAGAGCACCACGATCACGGAGAGGGAGCCCACCAAGAACCCCATACCCAAGAGGAGATTGAACACCACCGTCACCACCTCCGGAAAGCAAATCTGGGGGAGTGCAAATATATTGTTGTCCGGGCACTGGGTCCCAATATGAGGGACGCACTGGCACGGGAGGGGGTTACCCCAATTAAAATCTCCAAAAAAGATGGGGAACGGGTTCCAGACCTCTTCCCAAAACTCCGACAAATCCTCCAAGAGAAGGGAGAGGAGTAATTTCCAATGTGGAAAATTTTCAAAAGAGGAAAAAAGGGGGGAGGCTACACCCCCCGGAAACCGATAGAAAAATTGAGAAAAGATGACTTCCCAGATTATGACCTCTTAAAAGAGATAACTATTTTGGATATCCGGGAGCCGGAGGAGGTGGAAGAGTATGGCACCCTCCCCAACTCAATCCAAATCCCCTTTGATACCTACTTTGCCAGTAAACTTTTGATGTTGGATAAATCCAAAAAATATGGGATAATGGACCTCCGGGGAGTCCACTCCCGGGAGGCGGTCAAAATTGCCCAACAAGTGGGATTGGACGCCATCGAGTTGAAAGGGGGATTCTTTTATATCACTGAAGTCCTCAATTTTAAACCGATAAAATAACCTTTGCGATAAAAGGGGGAATTTCCCCACCTTTACAAAGTTAACAGAAGAAATTTTTAAAAATAATTTACATACACCTAAAGGAGTAAAGAAATGGAAAATAAACCCCAGAAAATCGATTTTTGCCTCCCCAATAGCGATGGGGTTGAAATCTGCCTCCGGGATTTGGTAGGAAAATGGATAGTCCTCTATTTCTACCCCAAAGATAACACCCCCGGGTGCACCACCGAAGCGGTGGAGTTTACCCAACTCCTCCCAGAGTTTGAAAAGTTGGGAGCGGTGGTAGTGGGAGTTAGCCCCGACTCCCCGGAACGCCACCGGAAATTTATCGATAAACACAATCTGGAAGTCCTACTTTTGAGCGATGAAGAAAAAGAAGTTATGAAAAAATTGGGAGTCTGGGGAAAGAAAAAGAATTATGGAAGGGAGTATGAAGGGGTTATCCGCTCAACCTTCCTTCTCAACCCCAAAGGAGAAATTGTAAAAGAGTTCCGAAATGTCCGGGCAAAGGGACACGCCCAAAGGGTGCTCAATGAACTGAAAAAATTGGTAGAAAGTGAAACAGAATGACCCAACCCCTCCGGAAAAGACTTCCCCAAAAAATAAATATCCTCCGCCGGGCATCGGTCTTCAACCGCCAAACCCGGGAGGAGGGATTGAAACAACTGGCAAAACCGGAAAATAAAAAATACCTCCTCCAAAAAATTAAAGAGGATTGGAGGGAAAACCTCCTCTTTCGGAATTATGAAGATTATCTCATCTCCGTTTGGCTTGAACTGGAAGGAATAATGGAAAGGTTCCGCCCACTGGAGTGGAGAAAAGTTTTTACCAGTCGCCAATTTCTGGAAAAATTTAAAAAAGAGCTCCGCCAAACCCCACCCCAATATCGCCTCCAAAAAATTGGGGTTTTCGATACCGAAACCACCGATATCCACGGCTATATCGTCTCCTACGCTTTTGTAACCCAACAGATTGGAGAAGATTTGACCGGAAAAATTGTCGATGAGGTCTACCAACTCCTCAACCCCGACGCAAAAATTAGCACAGAATCCCAACAAATCCACAAAATTTCAATGGAGGAACTGAAAGATAAACCCCGATTTGCAGAAATTAAAGAGGAGTTTCTCTCCCATTTTGCCCAAATCGATATGGCAGTGGGGCACAACCTCCTCTTCGATATGGGAGTAGTTAAACGGGAACTGGAACGGGTGCGCCACTTCCCCCCAATTGTGGAAATTCCCATCTTCGACACAATGTATTTCTCCATCGACCTAATTCCACTGGAGAAAAAAAAGATGCCCCGACTGGAGGAGGCGGTAGAATACTTTTTCGGCAAACAGAAAGTAACCTACCACAACGCCCTCGACGATGTCAAAGTAACCTTAAAACTTTTTAATAAATTGATTGAAATTAAGGGGTAGAATCTTTCTCCCACCGCCAGAATGGGAGAGTTCCAAA
>PUXY01000005.1 GCA_009659955.1 Campylobacterota bacterium
TTCCCTTTTTCCAACGCTTCTTTGGCTTGGGCTACCAATTGGGCGAAATGTTCCGGTTGATTCATTGCCAAATCTGCCAAAATTTTTCTATCAACTTCAATTTCTGCTTTTTTCAACCCGTCGATAAATCGGGAGTAACTAATTCCGTTGAGTCGACAACCGGCGTTGATTCTCACAATCCAAAGTTTCCGGAAATCCCGTTTTTTCTGTTTCCGGTCTCGAAAGGCGTAAACCAAACTTCTTTCAACTTGCTCTTTGGCTTTCCGGAAATGTTTCCGGCGACCGCTATAGTAGCCCTTCGCCATTTTTAAAATTTTCTTATGCCGTTTCCGCCGGGTGGTTCCTGTTTTTACCCGCATTCTATCCTCCTTATTCTATTTTGGCGTTTCACTTTTGGAAACTTTCCCCACCGGACTTTTCCGTCGGTGGGAGGGGTTTTTCCCACTTTGCCACTTTGCAAAACCCTCTCTTCACCGGGGGCTTTGTTGCCCCTTTTTCGATTGGGAGATAGACTCCTCTTTCTTTCAAAAAAGGTTGGGCTTATTTAAGCCCCAACATCACCTTTACAGAAAGCACATTGGTTTGATCTACATATTTGGGGCTTCTCAACCGCCGTTTCCGTTTGGGGGATTTTTTGGTCAAAATGTGGCTCCGGAAAGCACTCCCCCGCTTAATTTTTCCGCTTTTTTTGACTTTAAAGCGTTTGACGGCACCCCGCACACTTTTCATTTTTCCTTTACTTGCCATCTCTTTTCTCCTTCACTTGGCTCTAAATTCTCAATCTCCCCTACCCCGCCGGCCAATCTTTCCAAACAGAGGGAAAATAGCCCCGATTATTAATCGATTCTCTCTTTAATCCGGGCGGCTTTTCCACTTCTACCCCGGAGATAGTAGAGTTTCGCCCGGCGGACTTTCCCTTTCCGGACAACTTCAATCCCCTTTACAGATTCACTATAGAGGGGGAAAATCCGCTCAACACCGATATTGTTTGCCCCGATTTTCCGGACGGTGAAAGTTTTTCCGGCACCCCGTCCTTTAATTGCAATTACAACCCCTTCAAAATTTTGAATCCGGGTTTTATTCCCCTCCCGGATTTCCACTGCCACCCGAACGGTATCCCCCGGTCGGAATTCTGGTCTCTCTTTTCCCTCAATTTGCTTCTGTTCAAAGGCTTCGATATACCGATTTCTCATCTCTTTTCTCCTTCCACGCCATTGGCTTCTTAAAGAAGCGTCCACGCTTGATTTGAGCCAGAATTATAGCACAAACTTTTTCCTTTATCTGGTATAGTTTCATTCAAAAAGGGTGCCAATGGGGGCTATTCTGATAGATGTAGATGGCACGCTGGTGGACTCCCGGGAGCCGATTTTGGAGAGTTTCAATTGGGCATTTGAGCAGATGGGGTTACCTACTCCCCCGTCGGAAGAGGTGGTAAAATTGATAGGACACCCCCTCGACCAGATGTTTCGGAGTTTGGGGGTAAAAGGGGAGAAAGAGGTAAAAGAGTTGGTCTCCCTCTACAAAACCCACTACTTGAAAATCCATCTGGACAAAACCCGATTAATCCCCGGAGTTAGGGAAGGGGTTGAGTTGGCATATCAAATCGCCCCTTTGGGGATTGTTACAACAAAAACCCGGAAATATACAGAGATTCTACTGGAGAGATTGGGGCTTCTTTCCTATTTTAAAGTGGTGATAGGAAGGGAAGATGTTGCCAATTTGAAACCCCACCCGGAGCCGGTTTTAAAGGCGATAGACCGGTTGGGGGTCGATCCGGAAAAGAGCTTTTTTATTGGGGATACCTGTCTCGATATGTGGAGTGGAGCCGGTGCGGGGGTTACTCCAGTGGGGGTTACTACCGGGTATGGGGTTGGAGAGCTCTCCCGATGTGCCCCCTATCTTTTTCCTACCCTTCCCAAAGCGATAGAGTGGATTTACCGCCGGCGGGAATATCGATAGTAGGCGTTGCAAGCTCCCTCATCACTGACCATACAACTCCCCACCGGATTTTGGGGGGTGCACCCGGTGGCAAAAAGTTTACAATCTGTGGGTGTTGCCAATCCCCTTAAAATATCTCCGCAAATACATAGTTTATGGTCATCTATCGGTTGATTGGGGAGAATATCTCCCCAAACCTTTTCGGCGTCCCATTGTTCAAATTGGGGTTTCAACTGGAGGGCAGAGTTGGGAATATCTCCCAATCCCCGCCACCGGAAACTCTCCCTCCGCTGGAAGGTCTCTTCCATCATTTTTTGGGCTACCAAATTTCCTTCCCAACTGGTTGCCCTCCGATATTGGATTTCCACTTGGGCACGCCCCTCCACCTTTTGGCGGATTAACATCAATACCCCCTCCAATACATCGACCGGCTCAAATCCTGCCACCACGGCGGGGGTATTGTATTTTTCTGGTAAAAATTGGTAACTTTTTGCCCCAATAATTACACTTACATGACTGGGAGCAATAAAGGCGTTGACCTTCGCCTCTCCACTTCCCATAATTGCCTCCATTGGAGGGGGCACCAAAACATGATTGATATGGTAGTAGAGATTGGAAACTTTTTGGGCAAGAGCCCGTTTAATTAGGGCGGAGGTCATCGGGGTGGTAGTTTCAAACCCGATCGCAAAAAATACCACTTTTTTGTCTGGGTTCTCTTGGGCTATTTTCAAAGTATCCAAAACCGAATAGAGAGCCCGGACATCTCCCCCCTCCGCCCGGACTTGGGCAAGGGAGCCGGTTGCCCCCGGCACCCGAATCATATCCCCCAAAGTTACCAAAATTACATCTTTTTCCCTTGCCAAAGTAATGGCGTGTTCAATCCTCTCTTTGGGCATTACACAAACCGGACACCCGGGTCCGTGGATAAATTTAATTTGGGGAGGGAGAAGTTGGGGGAGTCCAAATTTCATAATTGTGTGGGTGTGTCCTCCACAAATCTCCATTATCCGGAGGGGCTCTTTCAGTTTTTCCGCCTCCTTCCAAATAGCTTGTTTAAGGATTTTAATCGTTTCCGGGTCTCTAAATTTTGTGTAAAGCTCCTTTAGACTTAACCGCTCCACCGATTACCCCTTTTTTTGGGGGGAGTTGGAGGAGATACTCCCCTCTTTTTTCCCCTCTTCTATCTCTTTTTCCATCTCTTCTATCGGAGGTTTGTAGAGGAGAGGACCATCGGCGGTAACCAACTCTTCCGGGGTGATTGGAAAGTCTGCTTCCATTGATGCCTCCGCCAGTTGTCGATAAACCTCCAAACTCTCTAAAGCCGATTTTTCATCAATTTTCCCCATTGCATATCCTACATGGATTAAAAGATACTCTCCCACCTCAACCGGCTCCCCCAATAAATCCAAACTTACTACCCTTTTAACCCCTAAAGTCTCCACTTCTGCACTATTTTCCTCTTTATTAATAGACAAAACTTTACTGGGTATCGCCAAACACATACTTCTTCTCCTTGGGTCTAATTTTTTTGGACTCCATTTTAACAAGAGGAGAGGAAAAATTGGAAAGGGGGATAGGAAGAGGGTAGGAAGAGGTGTGGAAAAGGGGAGATGATTAAAATTTAATCAGAAAAAAGATTAAAAAAGTTACATTTTCCTTTACAATTGCCCCAAAGCTTAACCGATTTAAAGGTAAGGAGTGGAAATAATGGGTAGAAAAAGTTTTATGTTGGGAGTAGTAGGACTTCCACTACTTCTATTTGGAGCAGATGGAAAATTGGATACTGGAGATACTGCGTGGATGTTGATTGCCACGGCTCTGGTTATGTTGATGACTCCCGCCGGACTGGCTCTCTATTATGGAGGGTTAACCCGGCGGAAAAATGTATTAAATACCATTGGAATGAGTTTAATTGCCTTTGCGGTAGGGACTCTGGTCTGGGTTACTTTGGGGTATGGTTTGGCATTTGGGAAAGGGGATTTGATAGGAAGTGGTCCCTTTTTTCTCTCCGGAATTACCGATAAAACTCTCCACGGATCAATTCCGGAGCTTCTCTTTGTAGCATTTCAGGGGACTTTCGCCGCCATTGCCGTCGCAATTGCCAGTGGGTCGATGATTGAGAGGGTAAAATTTTCAACCTTTACCCTTTTTGCGGTTTTGTGGGTGGTAGCCGTTTACGCTCCCATTGCCCACTGGGCGTGGGGTGGGGGAGAAACATTCAACTTTGGGGAGTTGGATTTTGCCGGAGGAACCGTCGTCCACATTAATGCCGGAGTAGCCGGATTTGTGGTAGCTTTGATGTTGGGACCCCGGAAAGATTATGGACGGAGTGGAATGAAACCTTTTTCTCCAGTGTTGGTGGTGTTGGGCTCTGCCCTCCTCTGGTTCGGGTGGTTTGGGTTCAATGCTGGAAGCGAAGTGGCTGCCGATGGGGTGGCAGGTAACGCCTTTTTGGTAACCAATGTTGCGGGGTCCGCGGGGGTTCTGGGGTGGCTTTTGGTGGAGTATCTCTTCTACAAAAAGGCGACTCTGGTGGGGGGAGCCTCCGGGGCAGTTGCCGGATTGGTGGCAATTACCCCCGCCTCTGGGACTGCCGGAGTTATGGGAGCAATTGTTATTGGGTTTATCGGAGGTGTGTTGGGGGTTATTGGGGTTGCCAAATTGAAAAAGCTTTTCAAAGTAGACGACTCTTTGGACGCTTTCTGGGTGCACGGATTGGTGGGGATTTGGGGCTCAATTGCCACCGCCCTATTTGTTGCCTCCTATCTGAGACCGGAAAATTACTCTATGGGAGCCCAACTTCTCTCCCAAATTAAAGCGGTGGTGGTAACTATGGTCTATAGTGGAATGATGACCGCCTTTGTTTTCTTTTTGGCATCTCTTCTGACCAAAGGGGGACGGGTTGATAGTGAAACTGAACTCCGGGGATTGGACGAAGTGGTGCACGGGGAGGAAGCCCTCAATCTGTAGGGCTTTTTCCTTTCCTTGCAATCTCCCCAATCTGCCTTTGACACCCACATCTCTATCGGAACCGCTTTTTTGAACTAATCTATGGGAAAGCTTCCCCCTTAAATTTTTACCTTTTTTAGGATTTTAAAATTTTGTCCCGTTGGAGTTTTATCTCCTCAATGGCTTCAATAATATCACACTCCCTTTTTCGATAGGGATTGTAATATCGGCTATAGAGAATATAAGCCCCGGCAAAAACCTCTTGGGGGGTCAATTGCCGGTATCGGCGGGGGTTGGTCAATCGGTCTTGAGTAATCCCCCACCCGGCGTAAAAGGGCATACCAAAAGTTACCACCTCTTTTCCCAAAAGGGTTGCTTCAAATCCCATTTGGGAGGTTTGGGTGTAGACTTTATCAACCTCTTCCAAAAGTAGAATGGGGTTGGTGTTTTCGGTAATAACTTTACAATACTTTTTTGCCATTTCTATATCGATGGAGCTTCTCCGTTTTCCAGTTAAAACATCGGGGTGGACTTTTACAAAAATTGTTGCCCCCGGATTCTCCTCCAAAGCACTTTCGATAATTTGATGGGGTTGAAACTCCTCCGCTCTCCCATAAACCAAAGAGTTATCGCCGGCAGTTTGAGCAATAATCAATACTTTCTTTCCCCTCCTCCCTTTTATTCCGGTGGGAAGTCGAAGGGGAGAAAGATTGTATTTGGAAATTTTATACTTTTTGATGAGGTCTATCGCCTCTTGGGCTTGGGAGAGGAGTTGGGGATCTCCTTGGAAGTCATAGTTATTTAAAATCTCTTCTATTTTGGTAACCCGATGGGCATCGTAGTGCATACCTTTATCATCTTCAACCACTGAAAAGGCAGGAAAACCTTCCACTCCCAACCCTACCGAGCGGATAAATCCATCTTCCAATAGGAGCCATCGGGGCATCTCCATCGCTTCCAATCCACTTTTTTTATATCCCCACCCCAAAAATATCGATTTTTTATCCAAAACTGGAACTATCCCCTTTGCAAAATTGGGGACATAAAAGAGGGGGCGATATCTTTTGTAATTTTTTGCCCGGCGGGTGATGAGTCTAATCGAGGTGCTGTAAAACATTCATCGCCTTTTCGTCGGTTAAAACTCCAAATTTTTTGAAAACCTCTATTTCTGTAGGGGAAAATACCAAATTTGTATAGAACTCCTCTTCCAATTTTCCCTCCTCCAAAAGTCGAACCCATCTCCGATAGTGGGGACCCATTTTTGCCCCTTTTTCCAAAAGCTTTTTTCTATTTTCTATATTCTTTTTAAATTGCTCAAAACTCCGGATAGGATAGTGGAATACCTTTACTCCTTTAAACCTTTCAATTTTGTCATAGGGCTTAAAATAATCCCGCCAACTGAAAAGATGCAGGGCTTTGTGGTTTCCTCCCCGGATCCAAAGTAGTCCCCGGGGGCGGACTATTACTTTTGGGGAGATTTTAGTCAAAACAAGGGAGATTTTTTGGGAATTTATCTGGGTATCTTTCCGGTAAAAAATGGGATTTTCTACTCTAATTTGGCTTTCCCACCAGTTTTGAATCCCAGTATAAAGGATAAAATTGAATCGGTCAACGGTTAAAACCGCTTTGGAGGCTTTCTCTAAAACTTTTTTTAAACTTTCTCCACTATACCAAAACTCATCGGCATCATTGGGAATAAGCCATCGGGGTTTATATTGTTTCTGGGCTATGTAACTCAATTTTGTCATCCATTTGGCTTGATTGTAGGTTCCCCTTTGGTCAATTATAGTAATTTCATACTCCCTTTGGAGCTCTTCCAATTTTTCCCGGGTGCCATCGGTGGAGTTATTGTCCATTACCACAAAACTATCTACCCCTTTGGAGGCGTGATACCGGATATTTTTTTCAATAATATCTATTTCATTTTTTACTAAAATGGTCATTGTAAGCACTGCTCAATCCTCTCTTCTATTTTTGAAAAGTGTTTTTGGGAGGGCTTCTTCCACGAATCGGGAATTAAATATTGGTAATAGAGATACCCCAGAAAATTTTTTATTAGATTTTGGTCCACTTTCCATTTATCTATCTCCCCAATAAGAGTTCTCAACTCTTCCAAATTGGTGGCGTGCTTTACAATCCCGGGGATATTATAAAAAGCTTCCCCCAAAGTAATCACTTTTTTGTTGAAAAGGAGACTTTCAACCCCTACACTGGAATTTATTGTAATAATAGCTTGGGCATTCTCAATCAACTCTTGGGTAGGATTTGTGGCAAAAAAGAGATTCTTTTGGGTTTGGGAAAAAAGATGGGTATAGGTGCTGACCCTATCACTGGGGTGGGGCTTGAAAATAAAATCCAGATTGGGAAATTGGGTTGCGATTTTATTTATAACTTGAAAAAGATGCTCCATAGATTTTATCCACGGGGAAAAATAGATAATTTGAGAATCATAGTTAACCTGAAAGGGAATAAAAATGTATTTTCTTCCAGATAGTTTTATCTCCTCTCCTTCCAATTTTCTAACTGGAGAGCGGGGAATAAGAGTTTGGGGAAGGGGGTGTTTATAGTAGGAAAATTGCCGATAAAAGTCGGGATCCCGGGGAACAGAGTTGAGGGCATTGACGCCCCGACAATCCACTTGGGTGGTGTTGGGAAGAAAGCCGTTCTCAAAATAGATCTTTTTCACCGGAAATTTTTGGGATAGGGATTGGGGATATTTAACTCCGTTCCAAATTCCCAAAAGTTTAGGATTATATCGGTCAATAAGCTTTTTATACCCGCAAAATATAAACTTACTTTCCAATAGCAGATATTTTTTATAAAGGGCGAGTTTTACTCCTCTATATTTTTTCTCAATTTCTTGGAACTTTTTCTTCAATTCAATTGGTTCTGGTTTACAAATAGCTATGGGAGAAACCACCACTTGGGAGTTGAACTTCAAGTTGTTTGATAAAATTTCGAAATATCTTTTTTGGTGGGTGTTATGGGCAATAAAAAGAATATCCATTGGCATTTTTCGATTTTTTAGGATAAATTATAATAAATATATGAGATATAAAAGACTATGAAACAAATAGCCTTTTTAGGACCCCCTTTGGATTCCCACGGAGGAGTAAATATAGTAATTAAAGAATTGGGAAATTTTTTTACCAACCAAGGTATTGAAGTCCATTATTTTCCCATTGGAAAAACAAATATAAAAGAGAGCGAATTTATCCATCCTATAAATACAAACTCCAAAAAAGAACAACTTAAACTCTTTTTTGAAAAATTTAAATATTATAATTTTCATCTCACCATTGCAAATAATTTAAGAACCAGTTATATTCTTTCTATTTATTCCCAAAATGTACCTATTAATGATTTGTATGTTATTCACCAAGGGCGTATTTTACAAGATAAAATTAGATGGTTTTATTTCAAGCAAAGAAAAAAATTTAGAAAAATTTTTACTGGAAAAAAAATTATACTCTTTAATAGATGTTCTTATGATAGATTTATTAAAAAATTTAGAATCAAAGCGGATTATTTTATTATTCCTAATAGTTTTAATCTGGAAGAGATAAAGAAAAAAGCTTCTCTTTTTCCGGTGAAAGGAAAATATATTTTGGGAGTAGGAAGACTGGAAAAGGAGAAAAACTTTGAATATTTAATTAAAGCCTATGGGGCAGGAAACTTTAAAGAGGAATTGTGGCTTTTGG
>PUXY01000006.1 GCA_009659955.1 Campylobacterota bacterium
TGGTAAAGGCAATTTCTCCCTCCAAAGGAGGTAAAATACCGCTATCTTCCCCCCGGAGTAGAATGGGATTTTCAAAATACCGATAAAAGAGATCCTTAATAAGTTTTTGGGTCTCCTCCCCTCCCCCTCCATAGGCTAAAGTTATCTCTTTACCCACTACACTTCTCCTTTATTTTTCTGATAAGGGATTGGGTCTATCAGGTTAGCCCTTTGGAATCCCTTTAAACGGAGTCTACAACTATCACAGACTCCACACGCCACTTTTTCATTTTGGTAACAACTCCAAGTCAGATGGAGTGGAACCCCATATTTTACCGCCTCTTTTACAATCTCCTCCTTTTTCAGATGGATTAGAGGGGTTTTTATTTCAATTGTAGTTTCCGGTTTGGTGCCCAGATTTAAAGCCCTTTCAAATTGGAGGATAAACTCCTCCCGGCAGTCGGGATATCCGCTACTATCCTCTTCCACCACCCCAATAAAGATAGCTTCTGCCCCCTCCTTTTCTGCAACTGCTCCGGCAATTGAGAGAAAAATCCCGTTCCGAAAGGGGACATAAGTGATAGGAATTCCCGGTTTGATTCCGTCGGTAGGAACTTCCAGAGTAGGATCTACCAGTGCACTTGCTCCAATCTGTTGAAAAAATGGGAGGTCTATTACATACCTCTCCTCCCGGGGGATTTGGAGGTAGTCGCAAATCCGATGGAAAGCCTCCTCCTCCCTCTTTTCTGTCCTTTGGCGGTAATTGAAATGGAGTGGGATTAGCCTATACCCCTCCCTTTTGGCAATAAATGTGGCAGTGGTAGAGTCCATTCCCCCACTTAAAATTGTAACCGCCCTTTTTTCCACACTCTCCAAAGACTCCTCCTTTTCCAGTAACTGATTTTTCCATTGGGGGTTATTCCGAAAATCTCCCCTTCCCCCAATCTTCCCTACTTTTTTAAAGGGGAGGGGATAATCTACTTTTTCAATTTTAACAAATCGGAGGGGTAAATAAGCTCCACTTTACTTTGAATCCAGTGGCGATTTTTCCGGAGAAATTGGAAAGTTGTAGGGAATGGGTGGCAAATTACAATTGCGTATCCTTCACTCCGGGCGATGGAGATAGCCCGGCGGAGTTGTCCCCTCATTCTTTTGGAGTCGGGGGAGTTATCCAAAAAGACATTCCGGGAAAAGTAGGGGATTTTGTAAATGGTATTGGCAATTGCCCCTTGGGTCTGGGAGGTGGTTCGGGAGTCGATAAAACCCAGATTGTAAAACTTCAACGCCCGGAATAGTTTTTTCATCGCTTCCAAATTGGCGGTAAAGGTGCTTCCAGTATGGTTATTGACAAATTTTGCCCGGGGATAGAGGAGGTGGAGTCGCCAAATCCGATTTTGGATTTTTGGGTAAGGGTCGGAAATTTTTAGGGTCTCCTCCTCTTGGGAACTGAACTCATCTGCCTCCAATGGAAGATGAATCATATAGTGGGAGAATCCCTCCGCCAATTGGGCAGAAAGGGGGTGGCGGGGAGTAGGGGGAAGAAAAGAGGGGGTAATTTTTAAACCCAATCGGTGTAGCTTTTTCAACTCTCTAACTTCCCGGGGAAAAGCCATATCGTCCATAATAATTACCAATTTGGGCAGTTTCCACAACTTTTTAGGTTTGGGGGTTGGAGGTTGGCTCTTTTTGGATACCGGTTGAATTTTTTGGGTTTTAATAAGGAGATAATTTACCAATTCTTGGGAAAGGGGAGTTAAGGTATAATTGGGGGGAAGGGGGATAAAGGGCGAAACGGTGTGGACTGGAGGGGGAGACTTTTTTTGGGAGGGGGTTGTAACTTTTTCCCAAATTTGAGAAACCCCCACCCCTATCAAAAAGAGAATCACAAAAGGTAACCATTTGTTCCAATTTCTCCAATTTCGGGGATTCTTTTTCATTTATCGCCTCCAAATTTTCAAAAAAGAGTCTCTAAAACACCCCATATTTTCCCACCTGAAAGTTACTTGCAGTTTAACTAAAGTTAACCTTCCCCGGAAATTTGGAAGAAAAAAGGAGAAGAGACCAAAAATTGACAATTGAAGCTCTACCTCTCCCATTCTCCCGAAGGGAGTAGTAAAGGAAAGGAAGGGAGAAAGGGAGGAAGTTTACCGATTTATACTACAGGCGGAGGGGGTTCCATTGACCCCATAAATCGGTTGAATCATCTCATTTCCTGCCAAATCTTGCTCCAAAACATAATCTACAAATTTGAGAACCTTTTGGGCAATTTTTTTAAACTCCTTGGCACTTTCACTTTCAGGGTGGGCAACTACCACCGGTTTTCCCCCATCTCCACCCTCTCTAATTGCCGGTTCAATTGGGATTTTTCCCAATACTTCTGTTTTATATTGCTTTGCCAACTCTTCCCCGGCTCCGCTCCCGAAAATGTCGTATCTATTTCCACAATTGGGACAGATAAAACCACTCATATTCTCCACAATTCCGGCAATTGGAATATGGAGTTGTTTAAACATATCCAAACTCCGCTTGGCATCGTCAACCGCAACCTTTTGGGGAGTGGTAACTGCCACCCCGGCGGTAACCGGCACCTGTTGAGCCATTGTCATTTGGGCATCTCCAGTGCCGGGAGGCATATCAATTACCAAAACATCTAAATCCCCCCAATCCACATCTTCCATAAATTGTTGGAGGGCTTTTACCAACATTGCCCCCCGCCACATCAATGCTTTCCCCTCCGGTAAAAGGTTCGCCATAGAGATAAATTTTACTCCGTAATTTTCAAAAGGTTTTACTTTATTTCCGACAACTTCTGGCTTTTTATCCTGCATTCCCAACATTCTTGCCACATTGGGACCATAAATATCCCCATCTAAAATCCCAACTTTTTTCCCTTCCTTTGCCATTGCCAGAGCCAAATTTACCGCAACGGTAGACTTTCCTACCCCTCCTTTTCCACTGCTCACCATTACAAAACTTTTAACGGAGGGCATTTTATTAACTCCCCTTGAACTGGTCTCCCGGGGCTTTTTGGGGCGAATTACTTGGGTAGTAGCTTCAACCCCTATCTCTTTCAATTTGTCAACGGTTAAATTGTGGAGTTGTTGGGCGGTGGCATCATCGGAAGAGGGAATTTGATAAGTAATTATCGCTTTTTTTCCATCTTCGCTAACTTCAATCTCTTTTACAAAACCAAAATCTACCACACTCTTTTTGAAACCGGGGTAGATAACTTCTTTCAATTTTTCCTCAATCTGTTTCCGCATTCTACTCCTCCTTTTGATTGGAACTTTTTGGTGCCTTTATAGTCTTTTCTTTTCCGGTTGTCAAGGTGGAATAAAAAAATTGGGGAAAGAAATAAAGGGGAGTGGTAGAGAAGTGAAAGTAGTTGGGGGGAAGATGGAAGAAAGGAAGTGGGGAGAATTGGATTGGGGAAATTTAAAAGGGAAGTAGGAAATTTAAAATAGAAAGAAGAGGGAGTTGGCTAAAATTTCTGAGGGGGAAGATATGGGACAATTCCGGAGTGGTTAAGCCTCCAAAAACTAAAAAACTTGACTCAAAGTCAATAAAGTTACTATAATTTTCTCTGCTTAACAGAAATTTCAAAAAGGAGTGGGAAAATGATACTGGAATTGCGGAGAGAGATGGCGTTGAATACACTGGTTTTTGAAACTTTGGGACAACCGGAAAAAGAGCGGGAATTTAAACTGAAAGAGTTGAAAAAGTGGGGGTTTGACCTGATTTTTGGGAAAAAGAATGGGGAAGAGACCTTTTTTGCTTCCACAGACCGGAAAGAGGGGGATAAATTTGAAACCCAAGGGGATAATTATGAAGTTGTCGAAATTTTAAAAGAACTCCCCAAAAATAAAAAGGTTTACGCCCATATTGAAATGATTGAAGGACGGGCTTATCTCTGTGTAGATCTCCGGGAAGGGGAAGATAATATTGAAATTTTGAGAATCCCCGCCGGAGAAGTTCTGTTGGCATATCTGAAGAAACAGAAGTTGTTCCAAATTATTGAAGCTTTGCGGAATATTGGGAGTGCGTCAGTCCTGTTGAAAAAGAAGGGTGATGAGGGAAAACCCTACCCCTTTGAAGAGTTGCCACCCCTTTTCCGCCGATTCCTCCGGGATTGTAAAAAGGTGGAAAAGGAGATGGAATTTGGACGGATAGCCCTCGCCTACTTTGGGGAGAATAAAGAGGGGATTCAAAGATACTGGATGGAGTGGATGGTTCCGACAATTGCCCTTTTTGATGGAAAAATTGCCCAAAAAATAGATAAAAATTTGGCACTTTTGGGATAAGGGGGAAAAAATGCTTATCTGTTGGTATCCGGTCAGTGTAAGCCGGAAGGGAATTCCCTCCGACCATCGGGGGAGATATCTCCCCGGGAAGTTGGTAGGGGATTATCTGGAGCGGGCGGTTACCTACTACTATCTGAAGAAGGATAAAAATCTCCAAAACCGGTTTAAAAAGGAGGTTTTGAAGAGGGGAGTGGAAAAGATAGACTCCCAACTCTATTGGTGGTTGAAAAAGGAGGTTGCCCTCAATTATCCGGTGTTGGAGGGGAGTAAAATTCCCGAAAAAATCTATATCGACTGCCATCGGGTTTCCAAAGAGTTGATTAAGTTTTTCAATGGGGAGGAAAAGGGATTTATCCGCCGGGAGTGGCGGGAGGTTTTCAGTGGAGTTGTGGAGGAGTCTGGCATTCAATTTCCCGATTGGGAAAAGATAAAAATTCCAGTCCAAAGCTATAGCCGGGCGTTGGGAGAGTATCTCCATAAATTGGTCAAAAAGACCCAACTGGAAGGGGTGGTTGCCGAAGTGCAAAACCAAATCGCCAACAACTGGGAAATTTCTCTCCTTTTGGGGGAGTGGACAACCCCAACCCCCAATCCCCTCTTCCTCCACCTCTGGAGTATTAAAGAGCTCCGGGAAAAACTCCAGAAAGAGAATCCCCACTTTTTCCCAAAAATCCTCTTCTATATCCCCCGGCTCAATCTTTTGACCGGGTGGTCTCAACTGGAACCCAAAGGGGAGTAACCTTCCCCTTTCTTTTCCCTTCCCTTTGGAGAGATAGATTTATTTCCTATACTTTCACCACTATTTTCACCAAATTATTCTCCAAAGGAATTCCAATGACCCGCCTTATCTCAACCGGTAAAATAGCTATTACCCTCCTTTTACCTCTCCAATTGTGGGGGGAGAATTTTTCCCAAATTGCCCGCCAAATTACCAACTCTCTCCAATATAAACTCCAAAAGGAGCAGATAGAGCTTTATCGCCAACGGCTGAAAGAGGTTGAAAGTAAAAAATGGGGGAGATTGGAGGGGGAATATAGGGCTGTGAGACTTTTCCAAACCCCAATTCTCAAATTTGAGACCCAAGCCCCTGTGGGAGTGGTAAATGGAAAAATTATATACACTCCCGTGCAGACTCAAGTTGAGATGGGAAAAAAGGAGCTTTTTACCGGAATTATCCGCTACTCTTACCCCCTTTTTACCGGATTTGCCCTCTCCAACTCAATTAAAAAATCCCAATTGGAGTTGATTAGAGAGAGATTAAAACTCTCCAATTTGAAACGGCAACTTCTCTTGAAAGCGGGAGAGCTCTACTCCTCCATTTACCGGATAAAGGCGGAAATTTGGGCACTGGAAAAAGCAAAAAAGGCGTTGGCGTCCGCCCGGAGTCAAGCCCGGAGTCTCTTCCGGGAAGGGTTAATTGATAGGGCGTCTTTAGATGGGGTTACCGCCAAATATTATCAGATTACCGCCTCTATCAAGGGGAAAAAGGCGGAGAAGAGAGCTCTCCTTAATCTCTTGAGCTATCTTCTCAATCGGCAAATTACCGAAATTGGAGGAGTAGAAATAAAAAGAGTCACTTTCCACCCCAACTTTCAAAACCGCCCCGATGTAAAAATAGTAAAAGAGGAGTTGAAAATTGCAGATACCCAAATTAAACTGGCAAAATCCAACTACTATCCCCAAATCGGTTTGGAAATAGGATTGAAACGGGAAGGGGAAAATCTTTGGCTTACCAAAAATAGCTACCAAAATTTGGATCACTCCTATGTGGCAGTGGCAATTAAATACCCCCTTTGGACAGGGGGAGGGAGGAAAGCCCAACTGGAAGAGGCGAAAGTTGGGAAAATTGCCCGCCTTCTCTTTTACAGAGATTATCTGAAAAAAGTAGAAACCGATTACAACAACACCCACGCCCAATTGGAAGCCCTCTATGCCCAGTTGAGAGCAGTAAAAGCGGAAATTAGAGCCCGGAAAAGTTACTATCGGACTATCTGGGGTAAATTCAGGGAGGGATTGAGCGATAGTAGCGACCTCAACGGAGCTATTGCCCAATTGGCAGAAGCCCGGGCAAAATTGGAAGGGTTAAAGGCTCAAATCTTCTTTCTAACTTTAAAATTGAAGTTGGACGGAGGCGAACCTATAAATGGAAATTTTTAAGTTGAAAGCCTATAGAAATTTTGGAAAAATTAGAAAAAAGTAGGAGGCGAAACAGATGATTTTGGATATTGTTACCTATCCCAACCCTATTTTGAAAAAAATTTCCAAACCGGTTGAAAGGTTTGATAAAGAGCTCCATAAACTTTTAGATGATATGTATGAAACTATGCTCAAAGCGGAAGGGGTAGGGTTGGCAGGGATTCAAGTGGGGGTCGATAGAAGGGTGTTGATTATCGATATTGGAGATAAAGAGGGAAAACAATCTCCCCAAACCAGAATAGAGGTAATTAATCCGGAATTTTTGGAGTGGGAAGGAACCCAACGGGGAAAAGAGGGGTGTTTGAGTATTCCAGAATATTATGATGAGGTGGAGAGATACGGACGGGTAAAAGTTAAATTTTTTGATAGATACGGCAAAGAGCATATTGTAGACGCCGACGGACTTTTGGCGGTTGCCTTCCAACACGAAACCGACCATTTGGACGGAAAACTTTTTGTAGAAAGATTGGATTATATCCGCCGGAAAAAATTTGAAAAAGAGTGGAAAAAGAGACTTAAAAATCAAAAAAAACAGAAAAAAGGATAATTGTTAAAAGATTTCTCCCCCTTCCTTTTTTTCAACGGGAGTTCCAACTTTCTTCTTCCCCTTTCACCGGAAAATAGAAAAGAGAGTCCAAACATAGAGAAAAGCAAACCCCCAACCCAGTGAAAAGTAGAAGAGGGGAGGAAAATCCCCCCTCTTCTAAACCTTTAATCTTTTTGAACCCCCCAAAGTTGAATCCCCAAAGGGTGTAGGGTGTTGGAAACTTTTTTCAAGACTCCCCCTCTCCCCTTTTTCCGACTCCCCAAATCGACGGCACCGGGGAGGTGGAAATTTCAACTGGGAAATTTCAGATAAACAAATAGAAAAGTTTCCACTGGAAATAAACCCTTTTTCTCCTCTCCCAATTGTTGCCCCTCTCAAATTTTAAATCTTCCCTTTTCCGGTGGAAATAAGATTAAGTTTTTTGAAGAGAGGAGGGGAAATAGTATCTATCGATGAATCGGAAAAAGTAAAAGGGTTGAAAGATTTTCTCCTATTCCATTGGAAAAGAAAAAAAGATAAAAATAGACCTCAACTTTTTCCGATTATCACTTTTTACCAATTTTGAAAATTTCCCTTTCCAATTGAGGAAAAAGGGAAAGAGGAGACCTTTTCCCATTTTAGTGTTGTGGGAGTTTTTTTAAAGGAATTGGGCGAAAAAGGGGAAAAAAGAGAGCAACTACCCTCTTTTTGGAAATGTTGATTGGGGGTCAAGATAAAAGAGAAAAAACGACTCTTTTTTGCTACTTTTTGAAATATTGAGATGCAATTAATGGGAAAAGTGAAAGGAGTAGACCCTTTTATCCATTCTGGAGAGTCTCGACCGACAAGGAGACAAAAAGGAACCTTTTGCCCCCTTTAAGCCTTTTATTTGAATTACTCCAAAAAAGAAAGCAAAAACAACCTTCCAATTTTAGTATTTTCCAAATCTTCTCCCTCTCTTCTCTCTTGGGAAATTGACTCCCCACAAACTAAACTAATTTGAAAACTTAAAAAATTCTCCTCTTCCTTCCCTTCCAGTTTTAATCTGTTTTACACTCCTTATCTTTTTTTCCAATTTTCAAAATAGCTTATAAATTTTGACAATTGCAATCTCTTTTAAACTCCTTTCCCACTCTTTCCCCAAAAAGTAGACATTATCGGGAAAGAATCGGCTCCCCCGTGGGGTAGTAATTATCCCCAATGATAATGGGAGTGGATAGAAGGAAAGAATCTATCAAGAAGGAGGAATTTATCGATTATGGAAAGCTCTTTTTAGAAATTTCAAAAAGATTGGAAAGTTTCAAGTTGGAAAAGAAAAAATGGAGAAAAAGAGGGGCTTTCCCCCTTTTCTCTTAGAGGAAAGGATTGGCGAAAAGTGCGATAAGTGCCAGAACCAGAGCGTAAATAACTTGGGCTTCGATCATCGCCAAAGCGATGAACATT
>PUXY01000007.1 GCA_009659955.1 Campylobacterota bacterium
TTTTCCCTTTTTTGATAATATCCTTTTTTAAAAAGAGGTAAAAAGGTTTGAAGTATGGGTAATAAAGACCGGTGTAGTTTTTGCGGAGCGGTGGAAACTCCTAAAAATCCACTCCTCTCCAGTGAAGATGGAGAGTGTTTAATTTGTAAAGAGTGCCTTCAAAAGGGAGTGGAGATTTTGGAGCAGTGGGCAAAAGAGATGGGGAAAAAGGGAGAAAAGGAGTTTAAACTTTTAACCCCGGCGGAGATTAAAAAGCATTTAGATGAGTATGTAATTGGACAGGAGAGGGCAAAAAAAATTGTGAGCGTGGCGGTCTACAACCATTATAAAAGGATTCTCCACAAACCCAAAGAGGGGGAAGTGGAGATTCAGAAATCCAATATTTTGATGATTGGACCTACTGGAAGTGGAAAAACCTTAATTGCCCAAACTTTGGCAAAGTTGCTCGATGTCCCGTTGGCAATTGCCGACGCCACCAGTTTGACTGAAGCGGGGTATGTGGGGGAAGATGTGGAGAATGTCCTTTTGAAACTAATCCAGTCTGCCGATTGGGATATAGAGCGGGCGGAGCGGGGGATTGTTTTTATCGATGAAATTGACAAAATCTCCCGCCTTTCGGAAAACCGGTCTATTACCAGAGATGTCAGTGGGGAGGGGGTGCAACAGGCTCTATTGAAAATTATTGAGGGGTCTGTGGTCAATGTGCCCCCCCAAGGGGGAAGAAAACACCCCCACCAAGAGTTTATTCAGATTGATACCACCAATATCCTCTTTATCTGTGGGGGTGCCTTTGACGGACTGGAGCAGATTATTGAGCAGAGATTGGAGGGGGGAAGTATCGGTTTTCTGGGAGAAGGGCGGAAAAAGTTGAAAAAAGACCAGATTCTGGAACTGGTGGAGCCGGAGGATTTGGTCAAATATGGGTTAATCCCGGAACTGATTGGACGGCTTCCAGTAATTGCCACCCTCCGGGAGTTGGGGGAGGAGGATTTGGTGCGGGTTTTGACTGAGCCCAAAAACGCCCTAATTAAGCAGTATCAAGCCCTCTTTGAAATGGACGGGGTAAAATTGACCTTTACCCCCGACGCACTCCGGGCAATTGCCCGAAAGGCGATTAAACGGGGCACCGGAGCCCGGGGACTGCGGGCAATTTTGGAGGAAATAATGTTGGATATTATGTTCCATCTCCCCGATTACAAAGGAAAAGAGGTGGTAATTACCCAAGAGGTGGTGGAAGGGAAAGGGGAGCCTATAATCCGTCAACTGGAGGAGAAGTAAAAAATGGGAAAAGCCCCTTCCCTGTTGGTGGAGCTTCCCCCATCTTTAGGGGAGAGTGTAATGGCATCGGGGGCGTTGGTAAAGTTGATTTCGGGACTCCGCCCCCGGGAGGTTACTTTAATGGGAAGGGAGCCGATTTTGGAACTCCTTCTTCCTTTAGTTCCCGGAGCCAGACCCCTTCCCTACCGAAAAGAGGGGAGGTGGAAAAAACTTTTCCAAACTACCCGGCAGTTTGATATTGGGGTCTCTTTCCGTCGCTCTCTTTACTCCAAGCTTTTTTTGGGAAAGAGTTGCCGAAAAACCTACATTTTCCCCAAAAATATCCCCGGACATTTGGTAGAGCAATATAATATTTTTATCGGGAGAATTGCCGGCGGAAAAGAGATTTTACCTCCACAACTTTCTTTTACCCCCCACTCCTATCCCCGCCCCACCATCGGTATCTATCCGGGGGGAGGGGGAGGAGAAGCGGGAAGATGGTATCCTGACCGATTTGCCCAAGTGGCAAACCGATTGGGGAAGGAGTTTGATATTGTAATTTTCGGAGAAGTAGGGGAGGAAAAGATAGCCCGGGAAGTGGAAAAAAATTTGACCATCTCCAACTACCAAAATTTAACCGGAAAATTGAGCCTCCCCCAATTGAGCCAAATGATAGGGGGACTCTCCCTCTTTCTTACCAACGATTCTGGGGCAATGCATATAGCTTCCGCCTATCAAGTGCCAATAGTGGCAATTTTTGGACCCACTGACTGGAGGAAAAACTCCCCCTATTCCTCCAATTATAAAATTGTAAGGGTTCCCCTCCGGTGTAGCCCCTGCCACAAAGGGAAATGCCCCCTTAAAAATCACCAATGTATGGAGGAGATTACCCCGGAGATTGTAATTGAAACTATCTTTCAACTCTTGGAAGAGGAGAAGGAAGGGGGAGGTTTTTAACTCCATTTTACTTTTCCCCTCTTTTTAATTGGGGAGAAGGAGAGGAGAAAGGGACTTTTTTCAACTTTTACCAATCGTCGGAAAAAATTTTCAATAGAGGGGAGAAAACCCCCTATCCTCCAACTCCTCTGGAGGAACCGGTAAAAGTTGATGATTTTCCAACCTATAGACCTTCTCCAATTGACGGGCAACTTCCCAGTCGTGGGTTACTACAACCAAACCCCCATTTACCTCATCGGTATACTCTTTTAAAATTGCCACAACTTCCGCACCATTCTCCCTATCCAAATTACCGGTAGGTTCATCGGCAAAAATTAACCGGGGCTTTTTGGTCAAAACCCGGGCAATACTTACCCGCTGTTGTTGCCCTCCACTTAAAGTTTGAATATTTTGATGGAGCACATTTTGAATCCCCAATCTCTCTATCAGGGAGGGGTCAATCTCCTCCCCTGCCAAAATGGCAGAAACTTCAATATTTTCATAGGCGGTAAAGGTGGAAAAGAGATAGTGGAACTGGAAAATAATCCCTATCTCTCTCCGCCGGAGCTCTATCAATTGAGATGGGGAGAGTGTGTAAATATTTTTCCCAAAAATCTCAACCTCCCCTTGGTTGGGGGGAAGAAAAGAGGAAAGAATATGGAGAAGGGTTGATTTTCCACTTCCACTTGCCCCTACAATTGCCACTTTTTCCCGGGGTTGGAGGCTAAAGTTTACCCCCTCAAACAGAAGATAATCAAAAGAGTGTTTCAAATTCCGTGCAGTTAACATATTGACCTTTTTCCGAAATTATACTAATTCTTCCAATTTTTGATATTATTTTTTCTATAAAAAAATCCAGAAAGGTTGGGAATGTTTGAAAATTTGGTTAAAGATATAGCCGGTTATAGAAGACCCGTAGGATTTGGAATTTGCAGGGTAGATTTGGGGCAGTTGAATCCCGATAAAGTTCTTCAAGCCACCTATCCAGTGGTAAACTGGAAAGAGAACTATGAGACCAGTGCCGTTTTTATCCGGTCTCTGTTTGAAAGTGGAGAAGAAGTAAATTTTGAAGAGCCCGAATATATTACTCAAGTAACCGGAGAATTTATCGATAAAGCACTGGAAACCTTTGGGGAAAAACTGGTAGAAGAGGCAAAAGGGAAAAAACATCGGAATATTCAAGTGTTAAAGGTTCTCCAAAAACTTTTTGAGGGGGAAGCTCCTTCCAACTATCGGATTGTGTTCCTTTGGGAAGATAGTGAGCCCCAAAGTGTGGAAGCCGTCTATCTGAAACTTTACGCCCTTTCCCAACGGAAAGCCCCCCTCCGGAGTCTCAATCTCAATGGTGCCTTTAAAATCCTCCACAATTGTGCGTGGGTGGGAAATGTTCCAATCGAACTGGACTATCTCCGGGAAAATGAGATTGAATTGAAACTCCGGGACGCTTACCCGGAGGTGGAGTATGTGGATAAATTCCCCCGCTATCTCTCCCATATTGTGCCGGAAACCGACAATATCAGAATCCTCGATTCGGCAAAGGTTAGATTTGGTGCCCAACTTGCCCCGGGGACGACCGTTATGCCGGGAGCAAGTTATATTAACTTTAATGCCGGAACCGAAGGGGCAGTAATGGTAGAAGGGAGAATCTCCTCCAGTGCAGTTGTAAAAGAGGGTGCCGATGTAGGGGGAGGAGCATCTATTTTGGGAGTTTTAAGTGGAACCAACGGAAATCCCATTACTATTGGAAAAAATACCCTCTTGGGAGCCAATAGTGTTACCGGAATTCCATTGGGCGATGGGTGTATTGTAGACGCAGGAATAGCCGTTTTGGAAGGCACAAAAATCTATATCGATCCGGCAGAGTTTGAAAAAATTAAAGAAGTTAACCCCGATTGGAATGTGGAATATAAAGGAATTTTCAAAGGGGTAGAATTGGCGGGACTCAATGGAATCCATTTCCGATTGGATACCACCACCGGTAAAATGGTTGCTTTCCGGAGCAAACGGCAAGTAAAACTCAACGACGAACTCCATTAATCTTTTCTTTTCCCATTTTTTAAATGTTCAATTTTCCTCTCCTTCCCCAAAAATTCCCACTCCTCTTCCCTTTCTACTCCAATTGATATAATTTGTAAATCTACAACAGGAGGGTTGCCCTATGAAAATTAAAGAGAATAGGATTCTTCTCAAATTTTCCGGAGAAGCCCTTGCCGGGGGAAGTGGGTTTGGAATTGATACCAAAACCCTCAACTATTTGGCAGAAGAGATTCGGGAAGTAAAAAATTTGGGCTTTGAAATAGGAATTGTAATTGGGGGAGGTAATTTTATCCGGGGAGTAAGTGCTACAAAAGATGGAATTATCAAACGCACCAGTGGGGACTATATGGGAATGTTGGCGACCGTTATCAATGGAATAGCCCTTCAAGAAGCGTTGGAGCATCAAGGTTTAGATGTTAGACTCCAAAGTGCCATAAAAATGGAAGAGATAGCCGAAAATTTTATTGGGCGGAAAGCTATACACCATCTGGAAAAGGGGAGAATTGTAATTTTTGTAGCGGGAACCGGAAACCCCTTTTTTACCACAGATACCGCCGGGGTTCTCCGGGCAAGTGAAATAGGTGCCAGTAAAATTGTCAAAGCTACCAAAGTTGACGGAATTTACGATAAAGATCCGGCAAAATACCCAGACGCCAAACTCCTCCGGGAGGTAAGTTATGAAGAGGCATTGAAAGAGCATATTAAAGTTATGGACGATACCGCTATTGCCTTGGCACGGGAGAATCGCCTCCCAATTATTGTCTGTAATATGTTTAAAAAAGGAAACCTAAAAAAAGTGCTACTGGGAGAGCGGGACGCCGTCTATTCCCGGGTAATTTAGACTTCCTTTTTACCCTTTTTCCCTTTTTCTATCTTTCCCAAATTTCCCATTTTCCCCTTTCCACCCACTTTCAATTGGGTTTCAATGGGAGATTTATCAATATGGAGCCTACTTCCAAAGGTGTGAAGAGGGAGAAAATATTCCCACTTTTGGGAGAAAATATTGAAAATTGAGGATTGGGGAGTGGAGAGAGTGGAGAAAGGAGACTCCGGAGAAAGAGAGTTCCCCCAATTCCCTCCAATTTTCCAGATGAGGTAGAAATTTCCAAATACAAGCTTCAACTTTAAAAAATATGTAAAAAATTGCCAGACCTTTTAACCTCTGGTCAAAGAAATATCCTCTCAAAGGGAGAGGTAATATCTCTAACCTAAACAAATTATTGGGTAATAAGAGAAGTCGGACTTAATCTCCCCTATTGGCTATTTTCTCCATATTTGAGTGATTTGTTTTTCTCCATCATCGGATTTTTAGGGTAGTGGGAGAAAAAAAGAGAAGATTTGTGTAGCAAAGATTATTCAAACTCCCCTTTTTTGAAAAGTTGAAATCATTTAATTACACCTCCTCCACCTGAACCCCCAATTGGAGGAAAAAAATTCTCTATTGAACCCTCCAAAACTACCTTTTGAAATTAAAAGTATGCATTTCCAAAATTTGGGAAATTTGGAATTGAAATTTCCAATCTTTCTATCTTTTCAATTGACCCTTTACCCCTTGGAGGAAGTGAATTGGAGACCTTTTGATACACTCCCTTGGAAGTTAAATTCAAAAGGAGAAAGCATTTAAGGGAACATTCCAGAAATAGGGATAAAATATCCCATCAAGATACTAATAGCAGAATTAACTACTCTTTCAATTTTCCTCAAATTTAAACTGGAGATTGGAGAAAGGAAATAATTTTTTATTCTTTCCTTTCCCCAAATCCATTGGGAATTGGGGTAAAAGGGTGCAGGTAAATTATCGATGGGGGAAGTTAATTTTCCGCTTTTAGAAGCAGGTAGAGAGCAATTATCTTCTTTTGGAAAGGTTTAGCGGAGTAGATAAATAACTCTCTTTTACTTGCCTCTTGTTAGGGGAAAAAATAGAAAAGTGTTCAATATCTATTGATTGGTAAAAAACCCTACTCTTTTTTTAAGTTTTTTCCCCTCAAAATTCCGCGGTGCGTCCTTTGGTAGAGATGAAAAATTAAAAAAGGGGAGAGGGACTCTCCCTTTCCGTTTTTTTGCAAAGGAAGGAAATGGAAAGGAGAGATAAAGGGAAAAAGAAAGGTAGATGGCAAAATTGAAAATTTCGCCCTTTTTTGGGTTTTAAGGAAAAGGTGTTTTACTCCTCTTTCAGGAGGGAAATATCCCTTCCAATCACCTTTCCAAAATGGCGGGTGCGGTTGTCCCGGCGACCAAAGCCCAATCCTCTTCCCCGACCAAATCCAAAACCAAATCCGGAAGATTCCCTTCCCATTACAAACCCCGGTTCATTCCGTTCCAAATCCCGCCATCTCCAACATCTTCCCCCGCACCCTCTTCCCCGGTGGTGTCCCCAACCAAGTCTTCTGGAGTATCCCATACCTTCACTCCATTGTCCAAAGCGGGAGAAAAATCCCATTTTTCCCCTTTTGGTGGTTGTTTCTTTTTCTTTATTCATTTTATCTATCGAAAGTAGGTCCTTTAGGGAGTCTATCAATTGGGGAATATCTACAATTTCGGTTTCGACCCCTTCAATCCCAAATCGGTTTAGGTTCTGTTCCATTTTTGGGTTAATTTCCCGGGCTACCAAAACTTTTACCCCTTTTTCTGCAAGAAGGGGTGGTAAAATTTTACCGGCTCCCAATCGGCGAGGTTCCTCTTTGGGAATGGGAGTATTGGAAGCTTTCAACTCTTCCAAAATAGGATTGGTCAATTCTTCAATATCTCCAGTTTCCAAATCGACAATTAAAAATTTCTTTGCCAAAGCGATATGAGATGCCACTCGCTTTCCATTGTTGGTTGGGATTGCTACTTTCATTTTGCCACTCCTTCGGGAATTTTTATAAGGAAAAATTATGGTGATAATAACACTCAATTATTAAATTTAGATTGGAAAGGGGAAGGGGAATTGTAAAAAATCAGTAAAGGGCAAGGGCTTGGAGAATTGGCTCTATTCCCAAAGAGGAGTGGAAGAGTTGGGTTCCCAATTTCAGTTTAAAGGGGTAATTTTTCTCCTCCAATTGAAGCACCCATTTGGTCAACTGGGAAAGTCTCTCCTCTTTGGAGCCGGAAAGGGAGTCGTAATCCAAAAGGAGTTCCCTTTGGGGGGTGTAAATTTCAAATCTTTTTGCCATCGGTGTTCCTTTGGCTACACTTCCCCAATGGATATCCCGCACCGAGTCCCCTTCCCGATACTCTCTAACCCCATCGAAATCTCCCCTTTCACCGGAAAAATCTCCACCTTTTCCCAATAGCTCTCCTATCTCTTTTCCTTTTGGGGTAGGGTAGACGACTATCTCTTTGAGGGGAAGAGGAAAAATTTTTTGGAAAGTTGCCAAATAGAAAGGGTAGGTGCTTGTAACTTTTACACAACACAATTTAAATTTCCCCCGGCGGGAAAAATAGAGGGGATATTTTACCTCCATTTCTCCGGCAAGGATAGGGATAAATTGGTCTCCAATTTCAATTCCCAGACTCCGGGGAGATTTAAGATGGAGGTAGAGATGTCCGGGGGTTTGAGCAAAAAATCGCTCTTTTCCGTGATAAGAAACCTCTATCGGTGCCAAATTGAAGCGTCCCCGGAGAATAGCTACACTTCCAACACTGGCAACAAAAAACATCACCAAAAAAATGATGTTGTTATTATGGACATAGGCTCCTCCAAAGAGGAGAATTAGTCCTACAATAATCCAATAAAAAGGGGAATTTCTTTTTAAAGAGACTCTCCGGAATGCAGAGGAAAGATATTTTAGCGGAGAGGGCATTGGGAAACCAGAGAGGGGAGTTGTTTAAAAAATTTTTCCAAACTTTGTCTAATTTTAGGGCGGTTGAAAGCGAGGGGAGAGGGGTGGTAGCAAACTCCCACAATGGGGCGATTTTTTTCAAAATAGGGAGGTAAACTCTCCACCTCTATCGGCTCCACTACCTCCGGCAAAGGTGGCACTTTTTCCCCGGGGAGATGGAGGTAGTAAAATCCACATTTGGGGAGTTTATCGACCCCTTTTATCAAATACCCAAACCCCCGGAGG
>PUXY01000008.1 GCA_009659955.1 Campylobacterota bacterium
AGTTTCCCAATTACCTCCGGGGTTGTATCCACATCGGGGGGCCACTCCCGGGGAAAATTGTCAATCTCCCGACTTTTATTGGTGCCATCGATAGCTACCATCGGGTCAAATCGATAGATATCCCGCTCTCCATCGATATTGTTGGTAATTCGCCACACCGCCATATAGGGATTTTCCACCTCCGGGGTGTTGAGGAGAGCCAAAATCCTCAAATGGTTTTTCAACTGGGCAAGGGGCGGGAGAAGTTGGGACGCCGACTCCCTTTTCTCTATCTGGAGGAGGGTAATTGGATTGGGGGTATCGGAAAAGTATGTTTTGAGGGCGACCGGACGGGAGAAAAAACCCATCTCTTCCCAAATTTGGGAGATTTGGGAGAGGAGAATCCGGTCGGGGAGAAGTTGGGGAGGAGTGGGACGCCCTCCGGCAGTTTGGGCTACATCTACCCCAATTTTTCCCCCAACCAAAGGTTGACTGGAGGAGTGGTCCAACTGGTCAACCACCCCTTGGGAGGTGAAAATTGCATCGGGGGTAAACCTCTCCAAAATGTAGGGAATCAACTTTTCATACTCCCGGAGGGGGGGAGCATCTTCTCCCACAAAAATGGCGTTTTTCAGAAAACTCATCTGCCCCACCCCCCAAAGGGAGTGGGCAATTTGGAGGGAGTGTCCGGGGTAGCGGGGGGCAATTTTCCCTATCAAAAGATTGTGGAAAACCCCATTTTCAGGGAGGGCGTAATCGACCAGTGCCGGAGTGGTCAATTTCAGAAGGGGGAGAAAGAGCCGTTCGGTGGCATACCCCAACCATTTATCTTCAAGGGGAGGTTTCCCCACAACTGTGGCATAATAGTAGGGATTCTTTTTCATTGTAATTGCCGACACTTCCAAAACTGGGAAATATTCCGGGAGGGTGTAATAGCCGGTATGGTCCCCAAACATTCCCTCCAACTCCATCTTTTCCGGGTCGCACCACCCTTCTATTACAATATCTGCATCGGCGGGCACCTCCACCGGATTGGTAACCGACTCCACCAACTCCACCCGTTTTTTCCGGATAAATCCCACCAGAGCCAGTTCAAAAATCCCCGGAGGAAGGGGGGCAGAGGCACCCCATAAATAGAGGGGGTCTCCCCCAATTGCAATGGAGACCGGCATCTTTTTCCCCGCCTTTTTATACTCCCAAAAGAGATGGTTTCCATCTTTATGGATTTGCCAATGGAGTCCCAACCGATTTTTGGAGTAGACCTGAAGCCTATAAAGCCCCACATTTTTTATTTTGCCGTCCAGAGAGCGGGTATAGACTTGTCCGGCGGTAATAAAAGGACCCCCGTCCAACTCCCAAGTTTTCAAAATCGGCAGTTGAAACAGGTCTACCTCATCACCCCGGAAAATAACCTCTTGACACACCCCCTTTTTTACCCGTTTTGGAATTGTGTAGTAGAGGGTAGAGAGATTTTTTAAGGTCTCTATCTTTTCACTCCACCCGGAAGGGGGGCGGAGTTTGACCAATTTTTCAATCCGATTGGCAATCTTCTCCAACTCCTCTCCAAAAATTTCCCGAACCACCTCCCCATTGGCGTAAAGATTCATTACCACCGGAATTTTCAACTCCTTTCCCCTCCGATGGGGACGGGTAAAAATAAGAATCTTCGGCTCCTCCTTTTTCGCCTCCAAATAAGCCAAATGGGGTATCTCCAACTCCACATCGAGGGGAGTGGAAATTGTTTTTAAAAATTTTGAAAATTTAGAAAAGTCTTTCATTTTACTCCTTCAAATAGAGATTAAACTTAAGTCTAAGTGAAATTTAATTTTTCTTTCGTATAATCCGACTGAAAATCACTTTTTTTAAAAGTTCCCTTTATTTTAGCCAAGCAATTCCTATTATTTTTATTACTTGTTAAGGAAACTTAATGGACAGGAAACTGTTTCCCTTTTTATCAACCGCTTGGCTAATAATAGGGGGAATGTGGGGATGCACATCTCCCCATCAATACCAACTTTTCCAGAGTGAAGAGAATATTTCCACTTCCTCCCCTATCGAAAGTCTGGAACTGAGGGGTTATAAATATCAATATAAAATTTTACCGGAAGATATCCTTGCTATTACCATCTGGAACCAGTGGGGGGATATGGGGGCATCATTTAATCAAAGTGGAGATATTGGAAGTGGAGGGGGAAAAAAACTGGAGGTTAGGGTCTATAAAAATGGAGAGATTTTTCTCCCGTTAATTGGGAAAGTCAGAGTCGCCGGTTTGACAGAAGAGGAAGCGGGGAAGAAGATTGGAAAACTCTATCGGAAATATCTCCGGTTTCCCTATGTTAAGGTGGAAGATTTAAGTAAGAAAGTTTATGTGTTGGGGGAAGTAAAAAAACCGGGGGTTGTTCCCTTAAAAAAAGATTTTACCAATTTAATCGAAGTTATTTCCCAAGAGGGGGGCTTCACCGATCAAGCCCGGCGGGATAGCATCTTAATTATAAGTGGAGGGGAAAAAACCACCATTCGGAAGGTTGATTTGACCCGGCTCTCCGGTTTGACTGCCCAGAATCTTTTTCTAAAACCCTACGATATAGTTTATGTGCCTCCGGTCAGTTCTAAACCTATCACCCTTCAAATTGGAGGAATTCAACCTATCCTCAACTTTATCAATAGTATCCTTTCAACCTTTGTAAATGTAAAAACAATTACCCGATAAATTGGGAAAAAAGGAGTCTTATGCCACTTAACCAATCCAACTCCAATTTGGGAAATCCCCACTTTTCGTATGGATATGGTTATCCTCCCTATCCCCCAATGGAGGAGGAGGAAATAGATTTAAAGGAGATTTTTTCCACCCTCAAGAGAAATATTTGGTGGATAGTGGCAGTTACTCTCTTGACAATTGGGGGGGCTGGAGCCTATCTCTATTTTACATCTCCGGTTTATCAGACCTCCGCAACCCTTGAAGTAACTTCCAATACCAAATCTCCTCTCTCTGGTGCCAATGACCTTTTAAGTCAAGGAATGGGGCTTTTAACAATCCCTACCGATATTGGGACTGAGATGGCAATTATCCAATCCCGGAGTATGATAGAGCGGGCTTTAAAATTGGTCGATTTTACCCATCGGTATTATCAAATTTCCCATTTTCAGAAGAGGGAGATTCTTCCCTATCAATCTCCCATTGAAGTGGTAATAGAGGAGGGGCAAAAACTTCTTTTTACCATTGAACCTTTAAACAAACGGGAGTTTATCTTGGAAGTGGAGGGAAATGACCCAGAAACTGGGGAAAAGTGGGAAATAAGGAGAAAAGAGAAGTTTGGAGATGAAATTGTAGAAAAGGGGAAATTTAAATTGGTAATTCTCCGGACGGGAGAAATTCCCCCCGATACCAAATATCAATTCCAGTGGTTACCGGTGGTAGATACTGCTTTGGCACTCCAAAAGAATCTGTCGGTTACTCAGCCTTCCAAAGGAGCCAATATTATTGAGGTCTCCTTTCAGGATACCATTCCCCAACGGGGTGCCCAGTTTGTCAATACTCTGGTTCAGGTCTATCTGAAAGAGAGGATAAAACAGAAAACCCAACAGGCGGATCAAACCCTCCAATTTATCGACTCCCAATTGAAGGAGGTTTCCAAAAAGTTGGCAGAATCTGAAACAGCACTGGAAAATTATAAAAAAAATAATAAAGTAGTCGATTTAAGTTTCAAAGCCCAAGAGACCCTAAAAAAATTGAACGATGTGGAGACCCAATATAATCAATTGATACTCCAAGAGGAGCTTTTGAATATGATTATTAAAAAGCTCCACTCCCCCCATTCAATCACTTCCATCTCCACCGATGTAATTCAAGATCCCCTTTTGGGAAATATGATTGGAGAGCTTCAGAAACTCCTATTGAAAAAAGAGCAACTTTTAATGGAGTATACCCCCCAACACCCGGCGGTTATTCAGATTGAAAAACAGATAAAAATGCTCCAATCGATGATTGCCAATCGATTGAGGACAATTAAAAAAATTTTGGAGTCCAAAAAAGCCTCTTTAAAAAAATTGATTGACCAATATACTGCCCTTTTGAAGAATCTCCCCAAAAATGAGAGGAGATTGGTAGATTTAAAACGGAACTATATGATTAACGAAAAAATCTACTCTTATTTATTGGAAAAGAGGGCAGCTACTGCCATTGCCCGATCCAGTATTATCAGTGATAATCGGATAATTGATACTGCTTTGGTGCCCCAAACCCCTGTAAAGCCCAAGAAGAGACTAATTTTGGCGGTAGCAGGGATAACAGGGGTGATTTTGGGTATCTTTTTGGTCTTTTTGAAAGAGTTTTTAAATACCAAAATCACCTCCCTTGAAGAGGTGGAAAGGTTGAGTCCAATCCCAATTGTAGGTTCAATACCGGTTATAAAGGGGCTATCCAAAAAAGGAGTTTCTACTTTACTCTCCCCAAACTCTCCTTTTATGGAAGCGTTTAGGGTAATTCGGGCAAATATTCAATTCCTCTCCCCAAAAAAGAGGGTAATCACCGTTACCTCAACAATAGAAGGGGAAGGAAAGAGCACTATCTCGTCTCATTTGGCATTGGTGTATGCTTTAGCCAATAAAAAGTGTGTGGTTGTAAATTTGGATATGCGGAAGCCCACCCTCCATAAAATATTTAATATTCCAAATGATTATGGAATCAGTGATGTTTTGGCAAATAATGAAGGAAATTTGGAGAGAATAATCCACAAAACCCAATTTCCCAATCTTTTTGTAGTGCCATCGGGCACAATTCCACCCAATCCCGGGGAGTTACTGGAGAGCCCCCATATGGAAAAAGTGTGGGACTATTTGACTTCCAATTTTGAAGTGGTGATATTTGATACTCCCCCGGTAGGATTGGTAATAGACGCTTTGGAAATTTTGGCAAAGGCGGATATTAACCTCCATGTGGTGAGACTCAACTACTCCAAAAAAGAGTTTTTTAAAACCATCGGGGATCTGAAAGAAAATAAGGGAATTAAAGGAATGGGGTTGGTGGTAAATGGGGTAAAAAATAGACAAGGATATAAATATAGTTATGGTTACTACTCTTAAAAGAAACGAGAAAATCCAACAGAAAGGGTAAAAAAGTGAGACTATTTCCATTTATAAAACGGATAACTACCCCCCTCCAATTGGAGGTAGATGTCCACTCCCACCTTCTACCGGGGGTAGATGATGGAGTAGAAAATCTGGGGAAAAGTATAGCGATTCTCAAAGGATTATGGGAAAGCGGTTGGAAAAAGGTGGTATTAACTCCCCATCAAATGGAGGGCTTTTTTGTTTCAGATGTGGAAAAATTGGAAAAGATAAAAAAAGAATTGGAAGAGGAACTAAAAAAAGAAGGGATACTTCTTCAGTTGGAGTTGGGGGGAGAATATTATACAGAGCCGGAAATAGTGGAAAAAATAGAGAATCGGGAGGAGAAATTATTGACTATCGGTGGAAAATATCTTCTCTTTGAGTTTCCATTGGGATTTATCTCTCCATTGGTGGAGCGAATGGTGTCTGCCATTAAAAATCGGGGATTGACACCTATTCTTGCCCACCCTGA
The DNA here is from genome assembly GCA_009659955.1 of Campylobacterota bacterium. Taxonomy (GTDB): domain Bacteria; phylum Campylobacterota; class Campylobacteria; order Campylobacterales; family Nautiliaceae; genus PUXY01. The sequence continues at coordinate 5,561 of PUXY01000008.1, forward strand.
AAGATACCCCTATTTGACCCCTACCGATTATCAAGAGTTAAAAGAGATGGGGGTTCTGTTCCAATCTACCATTGGCTCTTTTGGAGGACGATACGGAAAGAATGTAAAAAAGAGGGCTCTCCATCTGGCTAAAGAAAAGATGGTAGATTTTTTGGGGAGTGATATCCACAATTGGCAAGATTTTAGATTTACCCAACACCTATTAACTTCCCACTCTTTTACATATCTTCTCTCCAAAAACCCCCTTAAAAATCAGTCCCTCCTCTGAAATAAAATTTTCTCCCTTTTCCTTCTCTCTTTCTCTTGCCAGTGAGGAGGGACCACTCCAATTGTAAAGGGGAATTCTAAAATGGAAGTGAAAAGTTCCCCTTTAAACCCTCACCCATTCGCCGGTGTCGGTGAAAAAGAGCCACCCTTCAATTTTGGAAGTGCCAGTAATCTCCTCCAATCCCCGGAGGTATTCTCTCACTTGTCGGCGGTATTTGGAGAGGGAGGATTTTTGGAAAGAGGTTTTATAATCTACAATTACCAAACTCCCATCGGGGCGAACTACAATTAAATCCCCCCTTTTTTCCCGTCCCTCCCATAGAAAGGGGAGTTCCCGGAACCAGACCCCCGGCAGTCGGGAGGTCAACTCTCTCCATCGGCGGGCAAAAAGCTCCTCCAGTTGGTCAAAGTTGAGGTAACTTCCAAACCAGTTTCTCCCTGCTTCAATATCCCCCATTTCAAAGGAGTAGTGGAGGGCTCGTCCTTTGAAAATGGCTCCAATATCTCCAATAAACTCCTCTTCCCCCTTTTCCCGGTGCTCTTGGGCTCCCCAATGGGGATACTCCTCCCAGTTGAGCCACTGGATATTGGAAATATTCTCCTCTTGGGGGGGGGCTATTTCCAATTTTCCCCGTTTTTCCGGTTTCAGTTGAGGAAGGTAGGTGAGAAAATAGGATTTTGCCCTTCCCTTTCTCACTTTTGGGTGGAGATAATAGACAAACAACCCCCTCTTTGCCCGGGTAAAAGCCACATAGATGCTATTCCACTCCTCCCGATATTTGGCTCTCTCCTCCTCTTCTCTAATTTTTTGCCAGTGGGTATCAAATTTGGCAGTAAGGCTTTTGTTTTTACTGAATCTTTTCCTAATCTCCAAAAGGGAGAGGTTACAATCTCCTCCCCTTTCACAACTGCACTCCCCGGTTCCGTAAAAAAAGAGGGGAGTTGAAGAGTTGGGGGGAGAGTAGAGGAAATCGGGAAGGAAAAGATAATCAAACTCCAACCCTTTGGAGGCGTGGATTGTCATCAAATTGACCCCCTCCAACTCCCCTTCACTCAATTTGGTATGGTCTTTTTCAATATTCCAATAGAGATGGGCAAAGGTAGGATAGTTGAGGCTAATTTCCCAAAATTGGAGGGTGATAGGGTCAAGGAGTTCAAATTTTTGGAGAAGGTGGCGGATATAGGGGGCGGGGGGAGAGTTTAAATCCAAAGGAGGGAGTTCCCCCTCCTCCACTTTTCTTCCCAAAATTCCCTCAAACTTTGCCAAATTTAAACTATCTTCCACCCCCATCTCCTTCAAATAGAGGTGGCGGATAGCTCCTAAAATCCCTTCAACTTTGGGGTGGGCGACCACCCGCCCTTTGGTGGTGGAGGTAACCACCGGAATCCCTTCCCCTTTCAAAAGTTGATAGAACTCCTCCACCTCCCTATTTCCCCGGCTCAAAACCGCAATTTGGGAGGGGGCGACCCCCTTTGCCAACAGATTTTTAATCTGTTCCAACACCTCCCCTTTTATCTCTTCCGGGTCTGGAAACTCCTTTACCTCCAAATATCCCCCCTCCTTTACCCCCTCCTGTTTAACTTTAAAAATTTCTTTAAAATAGTTGACCAAAACCTTTCCCGACCGGTAATTTTTCTCCAAACTCTCCTTTTTTAACCCATAGGGGCGGAGGCGGTGGCAGACCGCTTCAAAGAGTTTCTCCTCCCCTCCCCGCCATCGGTAAATCGCCTGATTGGTATCCCCCACATAAAAAAAACTCCGGCTGGTGGGGTGGGTTCCCTCTCCCGCTTTTATTTCATCTACCAAAGGTTCCAAAATCTCCCACTGGAGGAGGGAAGTATCCTGAAATTCATCAATTAGAATATGGGTAAATTTACTATCCAACCGGAAATAGAAGAACTCTTTATCAATACTATTCTCCCCCCTCAAAAGTTGATGGGCGATAACTCCAATATCGGTAAAACCAAACTCCCCCACTCTCTTTTGCTCCCCAATTCTCAAACTCTGGTAACTCTCCAGAATCCTCCCCAGACTCCCCAACTCCATAATTTCCTGTAGTTTTTCATACTCCAGTTGTTTCCGATAGTATTGGAAAACCAATTGCCGGAATTGGGGGGAGTCCAAAACCCCCATTCTTTTGAAATATTTTTGAAGTTTCCCCTCTTCCTCTCCGGTTACAATCTTTTCTACAATTGTCATCAAACTCCCCCGTCCACTCATCTCCTCCAGTTGAGCAAGGATTTTTTCTATCTCTTTTTTTAAAACTCCTACCTGTCGATGCACCTCTTTTTTTTCTATTTGTCGGGTATATTTCCGGAGAATAGGGTAGACTTCAAAATATCTCCCATAGAGGATATTGAGCCATTGGAAAAACTCTTTTACCCCTTTTGTAGGGTTACTTTGGAGATAGTGGATTAAATATTTCTGCTCTTGGG
>PUXY01000009.1 GCA_009659955.1 Campylobacterota bacterium
CGATAGAAAAGATTATGGAAAAACTGGAAAAAAAACTCTGTAAATATGGAATTTGTCGCCAAGAAGGGGAGACCCGCCACCACTTTTTCCAACGGGTGCCGGGAGCCCAAACCATCAATAACCTTTACCACCGGATTAAATATGGGGAAGAGTCCCATCTTTTCCCCCTTCTCCGGGCAGAGATCAAAAAATTTAAAGAGAGATTTAAATTAAATAAATAAAAATAAACAAAACAATGAAAAAAAATTTTTTGATAAAAAATCTTATTCTGATACAATTTGGCATATCATATTAAATTAAAGGAGTAGTGATGAAAAAGGTAATTTTAACTGGGGTCCTCTTGACCGGAGTCCTTTTTGCCGGAATGAGAGAAAATGTAGGGTGTGGTTTGGGAACCGAACTTTGGGGACATAGTGCCGATAACTCCGTATTGAAGCAGGCGTTGGCAGCTACCACCAACGGAACCTTTGGGAACCAAACTTTCGGAATTACCTCCGGAACTTCCGGGTGTCGGAAACCTGCAAACTTTGTAAGCAACCAAAAATTGCAAAAATTTATTGCCGACAATATGGACCAAGTGGCGATGGATATTTCCGCCGGAAAAGGGGAGACTTTGGACACCATTGCAGACCTTTTGAATGTGCCTGCAGAAAAAAGACCCCTTTTCTACTCCAAATTGAAAGCCAACTTTGACAAAATCTACTCTTCCAACGCCGTAGATTCCGCCAAAGTTATCGACTCCATTGCTGAAACCCTCTAAAACCCTTATCTTATCTCTGATAATTGCCGGGGGAGTTGCCGGGGGGGCGGGAAATTTTACCCTCCCCACCACCCCACCCAAAGGGTGGCTCAACCTCCTCCATATGAGAAAGGGGTGGTTTGGGTATGAGAGTGAAGTGGACGACCCCCGCTTTTTCCTCTCTCCCAAGGGGAAAACTGCCCCTTTAAAAGAGATGGAAAAGGAGTTGAACCTCTTCCAAAGTGGGGAGAGGAAAAAATATATCTGTAAATTTCCCCTCCGCTACCTTTATCTCCGGAAGAGGTTCAATCTACCCCCCTTTAATTTCCAAAATTGCCCCAAACTTTGGAAGGCGCTTCAGGCTATCAAACCCTACAAAGTTTCAATCGTTTTTGCCGACGCCACCATAAATAAACCGGCGTATATGTTTGGACACACTTTCCTCCGGGTAGATGACAACCGGACAAATCCTCTAATCTCCACCGCCATCAACTACGCCGCCAAATTGACCGGCAACGATGGGGGGTTGGCTTACGCTTTCAAAGGGATTTTTGGGTTTTACCCCGGCTATTACACCCCAATGCCCTATTACGATAAAATCAAACAATATCTGGAGAATGAGAGCCGGGATTTGTGGGAGTATCGATTGGATTTAAGCCCGGAAGACGCCTACAAAATTATTTTACATAGTTGGGAGTTGAAGGATATTTATACCGACTACTACTTTTTTTCAGAAAACTGCTCCTATGAGCTCCTCTGGTTGATAGAGGTGGTCCGCCCCCAATGGGGGGTTATCGACCATTTCCGGGGAAAGTCGGTAATTCCCATCGATACAATCCGCTACCTCTACTCCCAAAAGGGGATAGTTGGAGTCAATTACCGCCCCTCCTTATACACCCAGATAAAAGTTATTACCGCTCCTCTGACCAAAAAGGAGTTGAGTTTAATTAAAAAAATTGTGGAAGGGAAAAAATCCCCAACCCAAGTTTTAACTTTGAAAATCTCCCCCCAACGGCAAGCCCGGATTTTGGACGGGGCAGTCCGCTATCTCCAGTATCGGGCAAAAAAGGAGGGGTGGAGTAAGAAAAAATATATCCCCCGATTTCTGGGAATTCTCAAAGTCCGGAGTAAAATCCCCCACATCTCCCAATACCACTATCCCCGCCCCTTCCGCCCCGATTTGGGACACCTCTCCCATCGGCTTTCGATAGGGTGGGGGTATGATGGAGTCGATGGAGCCCAGTTTGGGGAGATTGGAGTCCGGGGGGCTTATCAAGGGTTTGATGACCTTTGGGAGGGGTTCCGGTATGGGAGCCAAGTTATCTTTTTTGAACCGGTTTTCCGATACTACCCAACCAAACACCGGGCGTATCTCCAGAAATTAACCCTTATCGATTTAAAATCGGTGGTGCCACGAACTACCCTTTTTAAACCTATTTCGTGGAAGGTTAAATTTGGACTCTATCGGCAACCGGTCGCCCCCGATGTGGTCAAAAATGTGGTTGAGGTCAACCCCGGGGGGGGATTTGGGTGGAGCATCGGAGGGGGCTATTTCTACACCCTCTTTCAAACCACCCTCAAATACTCCAATTATTGGGAGAAAAATTACCGGTTGGGAATTGGGGGAGAAGTTGGTTACCTCCGCCCCTTTGGAAACCGGGTGCAACTCTATTTGAGTGGAGAGAGACTCCAATATATCGCCCCTGAGAAGGAGAAGGAGTGGCAATTCCACCTCTCCACAACTTTTAAACTTTCCCGAAACACCGCCCTCCTTTTGAAAGGAAACCGCCAATTCCGCTACCGATGGAGTTCCCAAGGGGGCATCTACCTCCTCCACTACTTTTCGTGGTAATTGAAAGATAAGAGGAGTGCCTTTTTGGCTTTATTTTAAGTAATTTCCCAATCATTACTCCTCTTCCTTTTTCTTATCGAATTGTGCTATCTATTTTTTTTATCAAATTTATCTCCCTTCGCCATCTATTTTGGGAGATTTGAAAATTTCCATTTATAGACTCTTTGGAAAAATTTCACCAACCTTTGGAGTCTTCTTTAGAAATAGTTGACCACTTCTCCACTTATAGCTTCCAATCCGTAATTGGAGAAAAGACTCCACAATCTCCACCTCCTCCCACTCTCTCCCTTGAGATGGAAAATTCCTATTGGCACCCCCATCTACACCCCCATAGTTACCCTGCGGAGAAAATTTTATCTCTTTGAGAGTATCTTCCCCCTTTTTTCCTCCGATTTTAAACCCCACTTCCAATTAAAACAACTTTTTTCCTTTTCCAATCCTCAAATTTTTTTAAAAAAATCACCCTTTTAGTGGAATTTTTCCCTTCTCCATACCCCGTTTAAACCGAGCTCTCCCTCCCCTTCCCTCTTCCCCTTTTGCTCCTGCCTCCTTTCTCCTTTGGACTACTCCCTTTTTCCACTCCTTTCTTTTCTTCACCCTCTTTTACCCTCCAATCGGCTTTTCCCTATTTTTATTTTCCCTTCCCAAATCCCAAAAAATTTCTGGAAAGGGTAAAAGGGAATTGGGAAAAAAGAGAAAAAAAGTTACAATTTTCTACCCAGTCTGAAGGAAAATAGGGAAATTTGAAAAGGGGAAATATTTTGGAATTGGGCAAAGAGGAAAAGTAGAAAGATTAAACCCCAATAAGCAGAATTCCAAAAGTGGAAGAAAAAGTAAAAGTTTGAAAATGTCTATATTCTATAAAATCCACAAAAAAGGCAAAAATATGGAGAGTGGAAAATTGGAGAGAGCCAAATGGTGGGAGTGGGGAATTCTATTTTTTCTCTTTTTGGTAAATCTCTATCTAACTTTGGGGTTGACTCCCCTCTTTGATTTGGACGAGGGGGCTTTTGGGGAGGCGACCCGGGAGATGTTGGTCAACCACAACTTTATTACCACCTACCTCAACGGGGAGTTGAGATTTGATAAGCCGATTTTAATCTACTGGCTCCAAGCCCTTTCGGTCTCCATTTTTGGGTTAACCGATTGGGCTTTCCGCCTCCCTTCCGCTCTGGCTACCACCGGGTGGGGAGTAGTTATCTACCTTTTCACTTCCCGGCTTTGGGGAGAACGGCGGGGGGTCTGGGCAACAATAATTTTTATCTCCTCCCTCCAGATTGGATTGATTGGAAAAGCGGGGATAGCCGACGCCCTTTTAAACCTTTGGTTGGCGGTGGCGGGGCTCTCCCTCTTCCTCTACCTCCGGGAGAAAAGAGAGAAATGGCTCCTTCTCACCTTTGGAGCGGTGGGATTGGGGTTTTTAACCAAAGGTCCCGTGGCAATTTTGGTGCCGTTGGCAACCTTTTTCCTCTACTCCGGGGTGATTAAAAAGGAGTGGAAACTCTTTTTCCGGTCGGTTTTCAACTGGAAGGGGTTGGTAATTTTTTCGGTAATTGCCCTCCCGTGGTATATTGCCGAGTATCTTCAACAAGGGGAGAAATTTATTGCCGGTTTTTTCCTCAAACACAATATCCAACGATTTGAAACCTCCTTTGAATCCCACGCCGGCTCCCTCTTCTACTACATTCCGGTGGTTTTGATAGGGCTTCTCCCGTGGACTACCCTTTTTCTCAAAGTTTTGAAAGGGGGAAAAAATCTAATCAAAACCCCCTTTGGACTTTACGGACTCCTCTGGTTTGGGTTTGTTTTCCTCTTTTTCTCCCTCTCCGGCACCAAACTTCCCCACTATGTAATTTACGGCTACACCCCCCTTTTCATTTTGATGGCGTTTCAATTGGAAAAGTGTAAATCCCAACTCCTTTTGATAAGTCCTTTTTTAATTTTTCTGGTAATTTTACTGGCTCTCCCCTTCACTCTCCGGGCTCTCCTGCCGGCGGTCAAAGACCCCTTTTTCAAAACGGCGGTAATTACTCTCCTCCCCTATTTCAATAAAACTTACTTTTTGGTAATTTTCCTCTCCATTGGAGCCCTCCTCTTCCCCACCCCACTCCGGGTAAAGGGGGCGATAATGGGAATAATTTCGGTGGGGATTCTCAACTATCTAATTTGGATTTACGCCCACTTTATCCAATTTCCAATCAAAGAGATTTCCAAATATGTCCGCACCCACAAAATTGAAAAGGTGGTAATGTGGCACCTCAATACCCCTTCCTTTATCCTCTACACTGGGCAGTTGGTGGAGCGGAGAAGACCGGAAATTGGAGAAATAGTTTTGACCAAAAAGAGCCAACTCCCCAAACTCCCCGGATTTAAAATTCTAATTCAACGGGGGGGAGTGGCTCTGGTGAAAGTTACACCCCCCACTACCCACCGGAACCCCTTCAATTACCGGCGGGATATCCGGCAATAGAAAATGGGGAAAAATTAGAGAGAGCGGAAAAAGGGAAAAAAATGGGTGGAAATGGAGTCGGAGGAAAAAAACGGGTTCTGATTGTGGGCGGGGGTCCAGCGGGGGCAACCACTGGACGCTATCTTGCCCGGTATAAAAAGTATGAAATTATTCTCCTCCAGTGGCGATTGGATTTCGATAAACCCTGTGGAGGAGGGGTCAAATATCGGCTATTTTCGGAGTTTGATATTCCGGAAGAGCCAATTTTTAAAAAAATAGACCGGGTAAAACTCAATTTTCAAGGGGAGGAGATAGAGGTAAATTTGGGGGGTCCCAAACTGGCATTGGTGGAGAGGAGGAGATTTGACGCCCTTCTCCGGCAACTGGCGGAGGAAGAGGGGGTAAAAATTGTGGAAGGACGGGTGCGTCGGGTCAACTCCCACCGGGGAAAATTTACTCTGGAGGTGGAGAGGGGGGAGGAGAGGGAGCTAATTACCGGAGATATTTTGGTGGGGGCAGATGGGGTAAACTCCACAATTAGAAAACTCCTTTTAAAAGAGCGGTTACCGATGGTTACCACCTGCTACGGCACAATCTCCACCCCGGTGGAGGTGCCCACTTTCTATTTTGACCGGGAAGTGGGGGGGAGTTTTTATAGTTGGGCTTTTCCCCACCCCACCGGGGGACATATCGGCTCCCCTTCCCCTGCCCTTTTCCGGAGATTTGTAAAGGAGTATTTCTCCCCTTTCCACTCTCCGGTAAAAGGGTATAATATTCCCCTTTGGAATGGAAATATCTCCATTCAGAAAGGGAACCTCTTTTTTGTGGGAGATGCGGGAGGGCAGGTAATGCCCACCACCTTTGAGGGGATCTATTACGCCGTTGCCAGTGGACGCCTCCTTGCCCGGGGGTTGGGGGAGGGGCTCAGTTACCCTACCCTTTGGCAAAATCGGTTCCTCCGGGAGTTTAAATTTATGAAAATGGTGGAAAAGGGGTTGAATTCCCGGTTCCGATACCGGCTCCTCTCCCTTTTCCGGTGGCACTGGTATCAAAAATTGGTAGTAAAAATTTGGAATAAGGAGTTTTAATGAAATTTGGAATTGTGGGAGCAACTGGACGGGTTGGACAACTTTTGGTCAAAATTTTGAAGGAAAAAGGGGAAAAGATTGGGGCGGTAATGTTTGAAGGGGAGCAGACTATCCAGTTTGACCCCGACACCCTCATCACCAACGACCCGGTGGCTCTTTTGAAAGAGAGCGATGTGGTTATCGACTTTTCCGCCCCGGTGGCAACCCAAAAACTTCTGGAGGGGGCGTTGGAAGTCCCAAAACCTCTGGTAATTGCCACCACCGGACTCAAAGATCGGGAGAAAAATTTGATGGTGCAGGTCTCCCAATTGACCCCGGTTCTCTACGCCACCAATATGAGTATGGGGGTTGCAATCCTCAATCGACTGGTGGAGATGGTGGCGGAAAAACTCCGGGAGTTTGATATTGAAATAGTGGAGCAACACCACCGGTGGAAGGTGGACGCCCCCAGTGGAACCGCCCTCACTTTGGCAGAGAGTGCCTGCCGAGGCCGGGGGTGGAAACTTGATGAGGTGATAGTTACCGGACGGAGCGGACAAGTGGGTGCCCGAAAAGAGAAGGAAATTGGGGTTTTGGCAGTCCGGGGGGGAGATGTGGTAGGACGCCACACCGTCGGATTTTACGGAGATGGGGAGTTTCTGGAACTGAATCACACCGCCACCAGTAGAGAAACCTTCGCCCGGGGAGCAATCCGGAGTGCATACTGGTTGGTCAACCAGAAACCGGGACTTTACAAAATCGACGACGCTTTGGGGCTCTAAATTTTCCCCCTCCTCCGATGCCCAAACTCCACCCCCCCAACCGGGGGAAAAGAGAAGCGGGCAAAGGAACCCAACCCCGACAGGGAAATGCAGGGAAAAAAGCCCAAAAATATCGAAAAATCCATTAATTTAACCCAAACTTTCTGGAAGGAGTTGAAAAATGTGCTCAGTCGTGGGGGTCTACCGAAATCCCAACGCCAGTAAAATAGCCTATTACGCCCTCTTTGCTATGCAACACCGGGGACAAGAGGCGGGGGGAATCTCCAGTTCCGACGGAACCCGAATCTACACCATCAAAGACCGGGGATTGGTAACCCAAATCTTTAAAGAGGAGAGTTTTAAAGTTTTAAAAGGTGATGTGGCAATTGGACACACCCGCTACTCCACCGCCGGCGACGACTCCATTCTGGACGCCCAACCGGTCTTTGCCCGCTACGGACTGGGGGAAATTTCCATCGTCCACAACGGAAATTTTGTCAACGGACGGGAACTCCGGGAGGAGTTGATTAATAGGGGAGCCATCTTCCAATCCAATATGGATACCGAAAATCTGATCCACCTTATTGCCAAAAACCCCGCCCCCACCCTGAAAGAGAGAATTATCCAAAGCTTGAAACGGGTCAAAGGTGCCTACTCCCTGATTATTTTGAGCCGGAGTAAAATGTTTGCAGTCCGGGACCCCTTCGGCTTCCGCCCCCTCTCCATCGGCAAACTCCGGAGCGGAGGGTATATCGTCGCCAGTGAAACCTCCGCCTTTGAACTGGTGGGAGCCGACCCAATCCGGGATATCGAACCGGGGGAGATGGTAATTTTTGAAGGGGAGAGCTTCACCAGTCAACAACTTTTCCCACCTACCCCCAAAAGATGTATTTTTGAATATATCTACTTCGCCCGCCCCGATAGCGTCGTTTTTGGAAAAAATGTCTACCAAGTCCGGGAACAGATGGGACGGGAACTGGCAAAGGAGTTGCCGGTAGATGCCGATATGGTGGTGCCGGTGCCCGATAGCGGAGTGGCGGCAGCTCTGGGCTACTCCCAAGAGAGTGGTATCCCCTTTGAAATGGCAATAATGCGGAACCACTATGTGGGAAGAACCTTTATCGAACCGACCCAAGAGGTGCGGGATTTGAAAGTAAAATTGAAACTCTCCCCCATTAAAGAGAAAATCCGGGGAAAAAGATTAATTGTTATCGACGATAGCATCGTCCGGGGCACCACCTCCCGACGGATTATCCGAATGTTGCGGGAAGCGGGGGCAAAGGAGATACATATGCGAATCGCCTCCCCTGCAACCGTGGGACCCTGCTACTACGGAGTGGACAC
>PUXY01000010.1 GCA_009659955.1 Campylobacterota bacterium
AACCTACTTCCCCCGGCTCAAATTTGACAAAAAGAACCCCACCCAGTTGAAATATAACGACTGCATTACAATTAAAAATATTCCCGTTGAGGTGCACAATTGGAAAATTGCCGGAAAGAGTCCCTTGGAGTGGTTGGCGGATTACTTAAAACCCCGCACCGACAAAGGGAGTCAAATTACCATCGACCCCGCCGACGCAATTTTGGAGAGTGGGGAGAAAGAGAAGTTTTTAAACCTCATCAAAAAAGTAACCCAACTCTCTTTGAAAACCCAACTCCTCCTTTCCCGGCTCTCCCAATTGAAATTTTTTTAACCCCACTTCCTCTTTTTTTTCAACTCCCTTTCAATCCACTCTTTAGTCCACTCCAGATTGAGTTGTTTAAGGTAGTAGTTGAGGGTAAAGGGGCGGTGGAGGGAGATTAACTTTTTGGCACCCTCTTGAATCATATTGTTGGAGTGGAGGAAAAACTCCACCGCCCGGATTAGGGTGGTTCCTATCCCCATTTTTTCATCTTCCTCTTTAAATTTATCCACAAATTTATCGGCTTTCAAAACCCGCTCCGGCATTTTTCCGGAAAATTTAACCCGGGGAGAAACCAAAACAAAATGCTCTTTAGGTTTGGGAAAATACTTTTCCAAATTTTTCTCCCTCAAAAATCGACCTAAAGCAAAAGTTTGTCGCTCCGCCTGTTTGACTGGGTCGGGGATTGCAAACTTTTTCCGTCCGTAGGAGAGGAAAAACTCCCCATTCTTAGGGTCGTAGTGGAGGGGGGAGGAGAAAAATTTACTTTCAAAAACTACTATTGAAAATCGGAAAATTAAAAGATGGTCAATCTGAAGGGTTTCCTCTGGGCTAACCAACCGCAAATCGTGGAGCACTACCATATCTTTTCTATGTTTAAAATAGGAGTTGATGTAGTAACTGGCTTCCTTCTCATTTCTCCACCCCTTTTTGAGATTTTCCGCCAACTTTTTCACCTGCTCCTTTTTGGAGTCGTAAAGTTTAGGGTGTTTCAAAAGTGTATACAACCCATCAATAATCTCTCTCTTATCATCTACATTTTTGAGCACCATTGACCCAGACTCCTTTTCCAAATAATCCAATTATTTTATCCAACTTTCAGGTTAGGGGGAGGGCTATTTTCCACTTTGAGGGGAAGTGGGGAAGAGAAGGGAGGTTAAAATTTTTAGATTCTCTTCAATATCTCCTCCGCGATCCTTTCGCTTCTCTTTTCCAAAAAGAGTTTATAATCATCGGAAAGAATCCCAAACTCTTCTATATCATCTATCAGATGGGTTTTCAGAGTTTCTTCAATATGGGGATTTTTTTTGGCAAACTCTCCAATATATTTGGAGGGGGCTTTAGCTTTGATTATTCTTTTATTGAGATAATCATCTACAAGGGTGATATTTGCAAGGGCGTTGGGATTTTCTGACTCTCTTTTTTTGAGGAGGAACCCTTTGGGGAAAAAGTGGTGGTAATTTTTACTGCTTGAACGGGTAAGCCAAGAATTATCAAGGAGAATATCGCTATTGTCATTGAATCGTTTGGGTTGAAAGTATGCCAGAATCGCCAACACCCCTTTATCAAAGGCGTTGGAGGGGGAAAAGTCCCATTTCAACCACTCCTTTAAAGTTTCTTTATCATCTACCGGAATCTCTTTTTCCCACTGGATAGGTCTATTTTCTTTGATATTTTCGATAATTTTTATATCGGAGGTCAATTTGCTTTCCACTGCACTGGAGAAACGCCAACTGAAGGCGGATCTGAAGAAATATTTTTCCAACTCCTTCAACTGCTCCAGTGTGGGCTCTCTAAAGCTGTTGATATAGTAAAAATAGGCAAAGGGCACAACCAAGATATAGTAGGGGAGAAGTTTGGAGACCGGAATCCGGAGATAGGTTCGGATTTTGTCGATAGCCAGTTTGAGGGATTTAGTTGCATCGGACCACGCTCCGATAAATTCATCTTTGGAGAGGGAGAGAATTACCTTCTTTTTGGCACTTTTTTTGAGAATTAACCCTATCAACTGGAGGATTAAAGTCCGGTTTTCTCCAATGGTTTCATAGCCGGCGTCTTTGAGTTCATCTATAAGTTGGGTAAATTTCTCCTCCAAATCAAATCTCCCCTCTTGGTATATTTTGGCGTTCATAATTTCAAAGAGGGTGAGGGTTTTACCACTGGTATTAATCCGGGTAAAGACTTCTATTACCCTCTCCAGTGGCGTCTCCTCTATTTGGATAATGGAGAATTTGTAATCTTTTACCCTTGCTCTACTTTCTTCGATAATATCTTCCAACTCCTCTTCATCTATTTTTTTCTCCTCCTTTTCCAAACGGCGGAGAAGTTTTCTCCTCAATTTGCTGATCCTCTCCCCCATCAACTCCCGAAGGGATAAAAAGAGGGGGTGGTCGGGTTTTTCAGGGAGAATCACTTCACAATCGCTTTTTGTGTCTGCAACCCACTCCCGGGCATTTTTCAGGTCGATATAGATTTGGGAGTAGTCAACCTTCTCTATTTTTACCCCTTCCACTACCAAATAGAGGGAGGTAATCCGTTGTTGTCCATCTAAAATATAGTAAATAGAGTCCCCATCGGGGATATCTGGAAATATTTTACTCCCCAATCCCTTTATTGCCCCCAATCTCTCTTTGGTTTTCCACAAAATAAAACTGCCAATGGGATACCCTTTAAAAATACTATCCATCAATTGGGCAACTTTCTCCTTTTCCCAGACAAAATCCCTTTGGAATTTTGGAATTTGATAAATGCCCCTTTTTACATTTCGTAATATTTCATCGTAATCCATTGGTAAAGGTTTGAGGTTTGCCATTTTTTTCTCCCTTTGGGTTTGATAGACAAACTTTATCATTTTTTGGAAAGGGAAAAGGGTGGTGGTAAAGGGAGAAGAGGCAATCAAAGGAAATCATTTCCCACAATAAAGAAAAAGAAAGGGAAAAAAGGGGGTAGGGGGGTTTCTTGAATTAAAAACTCATTCCCACTTCTGCAAAGATACCTTCGGTTTTGAGGATAGTTTCATTATCCGATTTTACCCCTTTAATATCTTTGTAGCGGTAACCGACTTCAATGTAGGGGTCTGCAAAGCCGGGTAAATCCATTGTATATTTGACCGCCCCCATAAAGTCGTAATGGTGGTTATCACTGAAGGTGGCAAATTTACCCATACCTACAAAGGAGACCCCGTAAAATTTCATACTCTCAACCCGCCCATAGAGGTAGGGGAGGGGCAGAAGAAAACTATCCTTGATAGTATAAACTTTCCCATCGGTGCCGGTTCCAACAATTTTCAGAGAGCCGTCCCATAAATCGACCCCAACCCCCAACTCCACATCTGCCACCACTGGGCTAAATTGGTAGAAGAGGGTTACATCATATGAGTCGATGGAGAGGTCTGTGGAGGCGTTGGTAAGGGAGGTGGGAATATCTACCTCTCCAAAAACTTCCACATTTCCGGAAATATATTTACTCCTCCCGGTGGTGTCATATTTTGTATATTGAAATCGGAGATTGGGCAAAATTGGTAAAGGGTGGATAACTTTGGCGTAAAAGTAGAAATTCCATTCGGTATCCAGTCCAAAGTTTCCGGTATTTGGGTTTCCGTCGGTTTCGGCGGAGGATTTATCGAAATAGTTTTTGGTATCTCCAATTTTGACATATCCATCATAATCTTGACTCCAAGTTCCTACCCCGGCATCAACCTCCAAAAGGGTTCCAAACCCCAGTGTAGCCAAAACTCCCCCGGCAAGTAAAAATTTTTTAATCATTCCTCCTCCTTTCCTTGGGGACTAAAATTATTGGAGTGCCGGAAAAATCTTCCTTACTCCTGATAAATTTTATCAAATATCGCCGATATGAGAAATGGAGTTTGGGGCGGTTCATAATTAGGGCAATTTGGGGAGGTTTAATATCAAATTGGGTGGCGTAGTAGATTTTGACCTCTTTTCCCCGGACATCGGAGGGGAGTTTGTGGCGGGCGGTTGCCTCCTGAATCCACTGGTTCAGTTGACTGGTGGGGATTCGTTTGGTGTAGTTCCGGTAAACTTCCAAAATTTTCCTCTTCAACCGGTCGATACCCCGTCCAGTTTTGGCGGAAATTACCATAAAGGGGGCGTAGTAGAGGAAGTCAAATCGATACTCCACCTCCTTCCTGAACTTTTCAAAATCGGTGGAGGCGTCGTCCCATTTGTTGGCAACAATAATTACCCCCCGTTTTGCCTTCTCTATCAATCCCCCGATTTTTTCGTCCAACTCCACAATCCCTTGGGAGGCGTCCAGAACCAGAATGGCGATATCCGCCTCTTTCAACACCTTTTCCGTCCGTAGAAGGGCATACTTTTCCAAATCTTTAATTTTTCCCCGGCGTCTAATTCCGGCGGTGTCGATAAAAGTGATATGCCACCCGTCGTAATAGATGGTTTCATCGACCGGGTCGATGGTGGTTCCGTCCTCCTCCGACACAATCGACCTCTCCTCCCCCACCAACCGGTTGAGGAGGGAGCTTTTTCCCACATTTACCCGCCCCACAATGGCAACTTTTATCTCCCTCAACTGGGTGGGGTCAATCTCCCCTTCTTTCCCCTCTCCACCTTCTTCCCCCTCTGCCCCGGGCAACTCTCCTAAAAGCTCTTCCAAAGGAATCTCCTCCTCTATTTGGGTGCCGGGGGTAAATTGTCGCCGTTTGGGGACAAACTCTTTGACCCTCTCAATCACCTTTCCCACTCCCCGATTATGGGCTACCGAAATTGGGTAAACCTCCTCCACCCCCAATTGGTAAAAGTCGTAAAATCTCTCCATCAATTTGTCATTATCGATTTTGTTCACCAATAGCAGAAGAGGTTTCCCCAGTTTCTGAATCTCCCGGATATATTTCACCTCTTCATCGGTGGGGATTGAGCGTCCGTCTACCATATAGAGGATAATATCCCCCTCTCGGATTGTCTCCAAACTCTTCTCTTTTACCTTTTCAAAAAGCCCCTCCCTCTCCTCCAATCCCCCGGTATCAATCAATTCTATCTCCTCCAACTGGTCATCTAACTCCACAATCCGCCGTTTAATATCCCGGGTGGTGCCCGCTTTTTCACTTACAATTGCGTCTCTCTCCCTCACCAGTCGGTTGAAAAGGGAGCTTTTCCCCACATTGGGACGCCCGGCAATTACAACTTTTATCATCGTTCTACTCCTCCCCCTTTTTACTATTTTGGGCGATTAAAACATCTTCAATAACTTGGGTCAACTCCCCATCTAAAATAGCGTTAACTTGGGAGTAGTCTTTGCCACTCCGGGTATCTTTGACCATTTGATAGGGAAAAAGGACATAACTTCTAATTTGATGCCCCCACCCAATTTCACTTTTGGGTTGCCCCGCCTCCTCCGCCTTTCTCTTCTCCAACTCCAGTTCATAAAGTTTAGATTTGAGCATTTTGAAAGCCATCTCTTTATTTTTGTGTTGGCTCCGGTCCTTTTGGCACGAAACCACAATTCCGGTGGGAAAGTGGGTAATTCGAACCGCACTTTCGGTTTTGTTGACATGTTGCCCCCCGGCTCCACTCGCCCGGAAAACATCTATCCGGATATCTTTCTCATTAATTTCAATATTGATATCCTCATCTACCTCCGGAGAGACCTGCACACTGGCAAAGGAGGTGTGGCGACGACCGGAGCTATCGAAGGGGGAGACCCGCACCAACCGGTGAACCCCATTCTCCACCTTCAGATAGCCGTAGGCATTCTCCCCCTTGACCAGAAAGGAGACACTCTTTATCCCCGCCTCCTCCCCGGCTTGATAATCCAAAACCTCCACCTTCCACCCCCTCTCCTCGGCAAATCGGAGATACATTCGGTAGAGCATCGACGCCCAATCTTGGGATTCGGTTCCCCCCGCCCCCGGGTGGATAGTTACAATGGCATTTTTGGAGTCATTCTCCTCCCGGAGCATCGTCTCAATTTCCAATTTTCTCACCTCCTCCGCCAACTCCTCCGCTTCAGTGTAGAGGAGTTCCCGGGTTTCGGTATCCCCCTCCTCCTCCGCCAACTCCACCATCTCCCGATTATCTTCCACCCCCCTTTTTACCTTTTTAAACTTTTCCAACTGCTTGGAGAGTCGATTTTTTTCCCGTTGAATTTGGGCACTCTCTTTGGGATTACTCCAAAATTCCGGATTATTTTCCAACTCCGCTATCTCTTCCAATCTTTTCTCAATTTGGGAAGGATTGAGGATAGATTCGATATTTTTCAATTTACTCTCCAACCTCCGCATCAATTCACTATACTCAAACTGCTCCATCAACTCCACCCTTTTTTGATAAAATTATAATAAAAAAGGGGTTTAATGGAGATTTTACACACCCCGGAAGAGTTACGGGAATTTAGGAAAAAATTGCAGGGGTCAGTGGGGTTTGTCCCCACAATGGGAGCCCTCCATCAAGGGCATCTCTCCCTAATTGAAATGGCGAGACGGGAGAATGATAATGTTATCGTTTCCATTTTTGTAAACCCAACCCAATTTCTCCCGGGGGAGGATTATACCCGCTACCCCCGCCGGACTGAAGCCGATTTGGAGATTTGCCGACGGGCGGGGGTCGATGGGGTTTTTCTGCCGAAAATTTCCGATATTTACCAAAGTAATGATGAGGTTACCCTCAAAGCCCCCAAAATTAAAGGGTATATTCTGGAGGGGCATTTCCGCCCGGGGCATTTCGATGGGGTTTTGCAAATTGTCAACAAACTTTTCAATTTAACCGCCCCCACCCGGGCTTATTTTGGGCGAAAAGATGCCCAACAACTCTATTTGATTAAACAGATGGTTAGAGACCTCTTTTTGGATATTGAAATCCGGGAAGGGGAGACAATCAGAGAGCCCGACGGGTTGGCAATGAGTAGCCGGAATATCTACCTCTCCCCAGAGGAGAGAAAAAGGGCGTTGACCATCTCCAAAGCTTTGAAACGGGGGGCAAAACTCTCCTACAAAATTAAAGATGTAAACCGACTCCGGGCGGAAATGGAAAAAGTTTTGGATATAGACCAACTCCAATATATCGCCTTTGTAAATCGGGAGTTTGAACCGATAGAGGAGGTGGAGCACGGCAATACAATAATTTTAATTGCCGGTAAAGTAGGTAATACCCGCTTAATAGACAATTTGTATATTTAATTAATAAAAAAGTTACTGCCGGGTAAATTCTCCCGGAGATTTAAAGGATTGGAAAATGAAGAAAATTTCCAGACTTTTTCTCCCCCTACTCCTTTTAATCACCGGAGTTTGGGGACGCTATCTCACCATCGGCACAGGTCCAATAAATGGACTCTACTACCCTACCGCCACCGCAATTTGCAACTTTATCAACCGGAAAGGGGAGGGGATAAAATGCACCTCCTCCAGTTCCATAGGTAGCACCTACAACCTCTACTATCTCCAACAGAACCTTTACGATGTGGTTATCGCCCAAGCCGATGCTACCGCCATAGCGTGGAGGGGAGAAGGGGTCTTTAAGGGACACCCCTTCAAAAAATTGAGGGTTTTAATCGCCCTTTACCCCGAATATTTCACAATTTTGACCAAAAAAGGGAGTGGAATCTCCCGATTTTCCGATCTGGTCAACCACAAAGTGGGAATGGGAGACCCCCGGTCTGGGACTGAAATCACCTTCCGCAATATCCTCAAATATAGCAACCTTCCCCAAAGTAAATTTAAAATCCGGGTCTTCTCCGTGGGAGAGATGCCCTCCAAACTGGAGAGGGGAGTTATTGACGCCTTCTTTTTTGTGGTGGGACACCCCAACTATACCATCAAAGAGGCGGTTTACCTGTTGGGAAACCGGGTAAAATTTGTCCCCCTCTCCAATCAACTTATTGCCAAATTGACCAACTCCCCCTACTACTATACCCGGGGAGAGATTGATGGAGCCCTCTACGGACTCAAAGGGAAAACCCCCACCATCTCCACCAAAGCCCTCCTTTTGACCACCTCCGATATGCCCGAGGAGGAGGCGTATCGGCTCACCAAACTCCTAATTTCCAATTTTGAAGAGTTCCGACTCCTTGCCCCCGCCCTCCGGAGAATGAAAAAGGAGGATTTGGTAAAAGGTTTCGACCCCAACTGGCTCCACCCCGGTGCCCGCCGAGCCCTCAAAGAAGCGGGGTTGATTAAATAA
>PUXY01000011.1 GCA_009659955.1 Campylobacterota bacterium
AGGGCGGTGGCAATTCCCCCGGAAAGAGCAACCCCTATCCAGAGCCACCCCTTTTTGTAGAGGAGGATTTTCCTTTTCAGATGGGAGGGGAGGAAGTGGAAGGAAGCACAGAAGAGAATTACTCCTCCGAGAGTTGTTGCCAGTGGAAGTCCTGCCAAGCCCAGAGGAGTTACCAACGCGATGGAAAAGAACAGATTTGCCAAAAGGGAGTAGGTGGAGATTTTTGCTACCAGTTTTGAATGGTGGGTTGCATAAAGGTAAGAGGTGAAGAGTTTAGCCAATCCAAAGGGTATGAGTCCCAATAGATAAAAAAATACCAAGGTGGCAGTGGTTTGGGAGTCGGTTGAAGTAAAAGCCCCCCGTTGGAAAAGGAGTTTTACAATTGGGAGGGCGTCGATGGTGCCGATTGAAGTGGCAAAGAGGAGAAGGGCAAAGAGGAGCCAGAAACTTTCCACCAAAATCCGCTCCCCCTCCTCCCGGTTTCCTCCATTGAGAGCCCGGGTAATTTTTGGAAAAAGGGCGGTGGAGAGGGCGATTACAAAGAGGGCAAAGGGGAGTTGGAAGAGGCGGTTGGCGTAATAGAGGTAACTGACCCCGCCGGCACCCAAAAAGGTGGCAAGCCAAGTATCTACAAAGGCGGAGAGTTGGGCGGTGGAGTTTCCCCAAACGGCAGGGAAAAAGTGGCGGAAAAAGGGGGTTAATTCCACTTTTTTTCGGGATTTGGCACCGATGCAGAGGAGTTTTAAAATTTTGAGGCGATAGGCGACTATCAAATGGGCTATCAATTGGGCAATTCCCCCCAAAATTACTCCAAAGGAGAGGTAGTAGACTATTTGGGAAGGGGGAAGGTTTCTACTTATCAAGAGGGCGGATATTAGGGCTATATTCAAGAGGGCGGGGGAGAAAGCCGATACAAAAAAGTGATTTTTATATTGGAGAAGGGTGGCAAAAAAGGTAACCAGAAAAATTAATTCCAAATACCAGAAATTTATAGCTACCAATGGGGCGGTTTTTTCCCTCCACTCTTCTGGAAGTCCAATTGCCAGAATCTCCGCCACCTCCCGGCGGAATATCATTACCAAGAGGGTTAAAAGGAGAATGGCACCTCCCAAAGTTAAAAGAACTTTGAAAGCCAGTTTGGGTTTGGCGGAGGAGTTGGCAAAAGTGGGTAAAAAAGCTTGGGTAAAAGCACCCTCTGCAAAAATCCGTCGAAAGAGGTTGGGAAATTTGAAAGCAATAAAAAAGATATCGGAATAGATGTTCGCCCCCAGAATGGAGGCGGTCAAAAGGTCGCGGATAAACCCCAGAATCCGGGAACTGAAAATTCCAAAAAAGTTGGTTAAGAAACCTTTTATCACTCTCTAATCTCCGGGGGTAGAGGTGGAGGAGTTTTTCTCTTTTTCTTCCCCTTTTTCACCCATTTCCGGGCTATCCCCTTTGGGAGAGGAGTTTTTTCCGATAGAGGAAGCACTCTTTTCCCCATTGCCAGACTCCTCCTCCAGATGGGCTAATCTCTCCAAAATTGTGGGGTGGGTGTGGTGGAAAAGGGCGTAAAGTTTGGAAGTTTTTGGAAAACTTTTATTCTCCCGGGCAAGCTTGATAAGGGCGGAATGGAGCTCTTTTTTCCCCCCCAACTCCGCCCCCATCTGGTCGGCACGGAACTCCGCCCGTCGGGAGAGGTAATTGAAGAGGGGTTGGAGGAGAAAGAAAAAGGGCTCAAGGAAGAGGTAAGTTAACATTATCAAAGTTCCGCCATTTTCAAAAAGTTGCATTTTAATATAAAAAGTTGGGGGAATGTGTCCCAACAGATAGAAAAGAGAGAAAAGGACTACCCCCAAAACCCCAATTCTTTTTAGAATATCTCTATTTTTGAAGTGTCCCAGTTCGTGTCCCAACACTGCCAAAATTTCCCCCTTCTCCAACTTTTCCAAAAGGGTATCAAAAAGCACAATTCTTTTACTTTTCCCAATTCCACTGAAATAGGCGTTGAGGCGACTATCCCGGCGGGAGGCGTCCATTTGGAAGATACCATTACTTTTAAAACCGCTCTTCTCCAAAAGCCCCTCTATATCTCTCTTCAACTCTTCATCTTTCAAAGGTTCAAATTTATTGAAAAGGGACGCCAAATAGGGGAAAAGGAGGTTGAGAAGTAAAACCGCCCCAAAGGTAAAAAGAAAGGCGTAAAGCCACCAGTTAAAGTAGTTTTCTATGAAATAGATTAGGGCGTAAAAAAATGGGAACCCCAAAAGGGCAAAAAGGGCAATTTTTTTCAATTCATCAATAATAAAAAGTTTCCAGTCCCCCTGCCAAAATCCAAATTTTTTCTCCCCTACTTTTTCCCAAATTTTTACTGGAAAAAACAGGAGATAATTTACTCCGAAAAAGACCGCCAACATCTCCAATTGGCTAACAATAGAAGTATCGTAAAAGATGTAATTGAGGAGGGTTAAACCTCCCCCCAACCATAAAACTACTGCCAAAAAGGAGATAGCACTCCGTGCCATTTCTACAACATGTTTAAAAAGGGCATACTGGGCGGAGGTTAAAAACTCCCCCGGTGCCATAATTTTACACCCATTTTGAACCTCTTTTAAGATAAATCTTACCTCCCTAAACTCCAGCCAAATCCGAAAACCGGTGTAGATAAAGTAGAGGAAAATCAGTAGAAGGGAAAGCTCCATTTCCAAATCCTTTTTCCAGTATCTCCTCCGTTACCCCGCCAAAAACGGAAAAGATTTTACCATTTTTCCCTTTTTTGATATTCTCCCGGCAAAAAGGGAGGGTAGCAGTGGAGCCGATAATTTTGTGTAGTTCATCTCCTACCCGGGCTAAACTTTTAAAGGAGGCGGGGATTCCCTTCCAGCAATTTACCCCCCAATTTAATGAGGAGAAGATTGCAACCTCCGACGGGTATCGGTTTGTAGTGGAGGCGTCTTATGGAAAGTTGAAAAGTTGCTTGGAAAAATTTCCCAATAGAATTGTAGTCTCCGCCGACACCATTGTAACCGATGGACGGGAGATTCTCCGGAAAGCCAAAAGCCGGGAAGAAGCCCGGGAAATTTTGTTAAAACAGAGTGGAAACCAGATAAAAATTGTTACCGGAATGTGGGTCTCCAAAAGGGGACACCTTTTTGGAAGGGTGGAGGAGACCATTTATCAATTTACCCCCTTTGACCCAGAAGATTTAGAAGAGTTTTTGGAGAGTGGAGAGTGGAAAGGGAAAGCGGGGGCGTGTATAGTTGAGGGATTCTGTGGAAAATTTATAGAGTGGGTCAAAGGGTGCCAATCTACGGCAATGGGTCTCCCTGTGGAGGAGTTGAAGAAAATTTTAGAGGAAAATGGCAAAGGGTGCTAAAGTAACTTTAAGCCCTTTTTTGGTAGAATAAGATAAATTTCAGTAAAGGTGTGGAATGGAAATGGATAAAGAAAAAGCGTTGGAAATTGCCCTTAAACAGGTAGAAAAGCAGTTTGGAAAAGGGGCATTGATTAAGCTCTCCTCCGATATGGTGGAGCCGATTGATGCAATTCCCACTGGAAGTTTGGGACTGGATATTGCTTTGGGGATTGGGGGAGTTCCCAAGGGGCGGATTGTGGAGATTTACGGACCTGAGAGCAGTGGAAAAACCACCCTTGCCCTTTCGATTGTGGCAGAGGCTCAAAAGGCGGGGGGAGTTGCAGCTTTTGTGGACGCAGAGCACGCACTGGATATAACCTATGCCCGAAATATTGGGGTAGATGTGGATAATCTTTTGGTCTCCCAACCGGACTATGGGGAGCAGGCTTTGGAGATTGTGGAGACCCTTGCCCGGAGTGGGGCGGTAGATGTAATAGTAATTGATAGTGTGGCTGCGTTGACCCCCCGGGCGGAGATTGAGGGGAATATGGGGGATAATCAGGTGGGACTTCAAGCCCGGTTGATGAGCCACGCCCTCCGGAAATTGACAGGTATTTCCGCAAAAATGGGAACTACCATCATTTTTATCAACCAGATCCGAATGAAAATTGGGGTAATGTATGGAAACCCCGAAACCACCACCGGAGGAAACGCCCTCAAATTCTACTCTTCTGTCCGGTTAGATGTCCGGAGAATTGCCACCCTCAAACAGGGGGATAAAGAGGTTGGAAACCGGGTGCGGGCAAAGGTGGTAAAAAATAAAGTTGCCCCTCCCTTCCGAACTGCCGAATTTGATATTATGTTTGGAGAGGGAATTAGCCGGGAAGGGGAGCTTTTGGATTATGGGGTAAAATTGGGGATTATCGATAAAAGTGGGGCGTGGTATAGTTACAATGGGGAGAAACTGGGGCAGGGAAAAGAGAACTCCAAAGAGTTTTTGAAAACCCACCCGGAAATTGCCCAAGAGATTGAGGAGAAAATTAAAGAGCAACTGGGGGTAAAATTTCCTTCCAAAACCCAAGCCAAAGGGAAGGAAAAAGAGTAATTCTTCCCTTTCTCTTTTTTTATATTTTTTATTTTATTCCTTTTTTTCTCTCTTTCTTTCTTTTTCTCTTTTCTCTTCCAATCACCTTTACACTTCTCCCCCTTTTTGTTATATAGGGTGAAAGATAGAAGGAGAGGTAATGAAGAGAATTTTCAAATTTGGTTCCTATCTTAAAGAGAAGTTTGGGGTAAAGGTTAAAAAAGTTCCCATTTCAATCCCCGGATTTACTTGTCCCAATATAGATGGGAAAGTTAGTCGCGGAGGGTGTATTTTTTGTGAAAATGAGAGTTTTTCCCCAAACTTTCAAAAAAATAGAATTACCATTAATCCAGACACCAAGTCAAATCCCCTTTTAATTCGGCAACTGGAAGCATTGGAGAGTCAATTTTATAAAACTACCCCTATTTTAAAGAGGGTATATGGGGCAGAAAAATTTTTGGTCTATTTTCAAAGCTTTACCAATACTTACGCCCCTTTTGAAACTTTGAAAAAGCTCTATCTCCGGGCTTTGGAGTTTCCCAATGTGGTGGGGTTGAGTATTGGAACCCGAACCGATTCAATCACACCTCAAACCCTCCAGTTTTTGGCGGAATTGAAGGAAAAAGGGTGGGAGATTTGGGTGGAGTATGGGATTCAAAGCTCCAATAATGAAACTTTGGAAAGGATAAATCGGGGACATACCTTTGAAAATGTGGTTGAATGGGTAGAAAAGACCCATCAAATCGGATTGCCTGTATGTGGACACCTGATTTTTGGACTGCCCGGGGAGGGAAAAAAAGAGATGATTCAAAGCGTCAAAGATAGTGTGGCGTTGGGAATAGAGAGTTTCAAATTTCACCCCCTTTATATTACCCGCCATACCCTTTTGGCTTTGGAGTATTTGAAAGGAAATTATCGCCCTTTGGATAGATGGGAATATTTGGAAGTTTTGGAAGAGGGGTTGAAACTTCTCCCGGAAGGGGTATCTGTTCAAAGGATTACCGCCGGGACAGAAAATCTTTTGGCACCGGAATGGTGTAGAAATAAAGGGGAGCAGATGGGGTTTTTAGTCCGTCAATTGAGGAAACGGGGCATAATATTTTAGAGGAAAAGGGAAAAAATTTCACCCTTTCCCTTTTAGAGTAATTGGGTTACTGCATATGAAAGTGTAAGCCAACCCCAAAAGAAGAGTAAATAACCCACCAACTTCTTTAAAATGTTCATCTTTTTCCTTTTAAAGTGGATTGGTTTTCACCTTTTCCCCTTTGGGAGTTTCCCTTTTTGGTTTTCCCCGGGAGTTTGAAAAATGATACCCAAATTTTTCTTCTCTTTTGGATACAATGGAGGAAAATTGGATTTTGAAAAGGGGGAAAGGGATTCTTTTGGCAAGAATGGAGTGGAAAAAGGAGCATAAAAATGGAGTTGGTAACCTTCTCTTTGGAAAATTATCGGGGAGTAGGAAAGAGAGTTAAAATTGGAAGGTTGGGGAGGTTGGTTTCAATTGTTGGACAAAACGATTCTGGAAAATCGACCCTCCTTTATGGGATAGCCACCTTTTTAAATCTCCGTCAATATCCCCTTGGGGAAGAAGATTTCAATCGAAAATATCAAAAAATTGTAATGGAAGGGGAATTTTGGAGTCCCGATTTGGAAGAAAAAATTAAAGAGCATTTGGGGAAAAAGTTGAAAAAGAGGAGTGGAATTGGAGAGTTCGTCTCTGCTCTTTTGGGAAAAGAGGGGAGATTGAAAGTAAAGAGGGTTAAAAATCCCCCTTCTTCCAATGGGGAGATTGGGGAAAAGAGGGAGAAGAGTTATAGAAAATGGGATAAAGAGCTTCTAAAAATTGAAGATTACCGGGTGGAGGTTGGAGAAGAGAGGTTTGAAACCCTTTATGGGCTCTCCGAAAGGGAGTTGAATCGGCTTTTGGAGTATCTCCAATTGGAGATACCCTCTCAAGGAAAGGGGAAAAACTCCCGGTTGGAGAAGGTTAAACATATCCACAAATGGATAAAAAAGGGGAAATTGTCGGAGGGGGTTAAAGTGGAAAAGATTGAAGGGGAAATTGGAGATAATTATGGAATTTTGGAGTTACTCCCCTCAGTGGAACTATTCCCTGCCCAACCCTTTTCCCCTTCCGATTCCGGGTTCCGCACCCATTTGATAAGTGAGTTGGAGGAGTTTTTTGCCAAAGAGGAGGAGACTTTCCGGGAAATGGAAAAAAGAATCCGCCGGGCAATGGCAAAGGAGGGAAAGGGAATAAAGGGGTATTTGAAGGAGTATATCCCCAATTTGAAACAGATTCAGTTGGAGCCGGAGGTTGTTTGGGAAAATGCAATTCGAGAGGTGGAAGTTAGACTCCAATTGAAAGGGGAGAGTAGAAGTATAGGATTGACCCGCCGGGGAAGTGGGTATCAAAGACTCTTTTTGGTTGCCCGGTTCCGATATTTGGCGGAAAAAGAGAAAAAGAGAAGGAGAGAAAATCGGGGGATAATCTATTTATTGGAGGAGCCTGAAACCTTTCTCCACCCTTCCCTTCAACGGGACTTATTGGAGGCGTTAACCAGTTTAAGTAGAAAATATCAAATAATTTTAACCACCCACTCCCCAATTTTTGTGGGCTCCAGCGATTCTACCTCTCTGATTCTCTCCCAAAAAGGGGAAAATGGGGAGATAACCTATCAACAACCGGCACCAAATCTGGAGGAGAGAAAGGAGTTTCTCCTTAAAATTGCCGAGGATTTGGGAATTACCCCCGATTTTAATCTCAGGGATAATTACCACTCTATCCTCTTTGTGGAAAGTCCCTATGATGCCCAATTTTACCAGTTAATAGCCCAAACCCTTTTGGGAGTAGAGTTGGCAAAGGCGGGGGTATTGGTAATTCCCTTTGGAGGTGGGGGGAATGAAAATATCCGCTATTTTGTAGATTTGGAGTTTTTTGCATCGACGGGACGCCGGCTCTATTTGATTATAGATAGCGACCAACATCTCTCCCAGTCCCACCGGGAAGCCCAAAGGGAGAAAATTGAATTTTTCCAAAAATATGGAAAAGCTTATCTCCTCCATCGCTCCACCATCGAAAATTATTATCACCCCCGGGCAGTGGAAAGGGTTTTGGGGTTGGAAACAGACTCCCTCCCTTTAAATCTCTTTGACCCGATAGAAGAGATAAAGGAGCAATTGAGAAGAGTGCTTCCCAAAAAGGTGGGAAAAAGACTCCTTAAAAACATTAAAAATAATTTCCAAATTTTCCAAGAGATGACTCCTCCCCAGTGGGAAGAGGTAGTTGAGCCGGAACTTCTGGAGTTTCTCAAGGAAATTGTTACTCCTCCCCAAGGGTAGATTCTCCCCGGTCGACGGGACAAAATTTTAAAACTCTTTTCAATTTTCAAAATTTTCCTCCCCGCCCCCCTTTTCCGGGTATCTTTTAACGATTGAAGGAAAGGAAGTCCAATTTCTCTTTCCTCCAATGTTAGAGGGAAGATTTCCAATGGGAAACTCCGTTGTGTAAGTAAAAAAAAGAGGAAGAAAGGAATTGAGTATTTTGAGAAAGCTTAAAAATTGAAAATTGGAAAATAAAGAGACCGGCTTAAATCGGGGAAAAATCGAACACTGACCGATTAGAGGCTGAAAAGGGTAAAAATTAAAACTTGAAAGTTTTTTGTTTCCCTTCTTT
>PUXY01000012.1 GCA_009659955.1 Campylobacterota bacterium
ATAGATGAGACAGAAGAGTATCGATGTCCCCTCTGTGGCAGTCTGGTCTATCGACCGGGGCGGAGTTACGGGTTGATTTTTACCCTCTCTTTAACTGCTCTCTTTTTATATCTGGGGGTAATTATGCTTCCGGCTTTGAAAATTACTCTCCCCTCATTGGATTTGGAGAGGAGTGTTTCCCTTTGGAACGGGTTGGTGGTAATGTTTGAAAGGGGGGAGTTTGTAATAGGGTTAATAATGGTCTTCACCTTAATCATTATCCCCCCTTTGATGTTAATTTTTATAGCTGTGGTTACTGGAGCCTATCTCAATAATCAACCTCTGGAAAAGGTGGGGATTTTTTTGGAAAGCTATTACCATTTGAAAGAGTGGAATATGGCGGAGATTTATCTTTTGGCAATTTTAATCTCTCTAATTAAATTGCGGAGTATGGGAGAAATTGAACTTTTACCGGGACTCTATTTTCTCTTTGCATTCTTGTCCATTTTTCTTTTGATAAATAACTGGTTCAATCCAATGGATTACTGGATTAGAGGGTGTAGGAAGTGAGAGATATCTATCGGGGGGAGGTAATTTGTCCAGTTTGTGGGCATGTTCAACCAAAAGGGGAGCGGTGTCGATATTGTGGGAGTCATCTCTATCACCGGAAACCCAATGCTTTAAAATGGGGGATTATCTACTCTTTAACCGCCTTTGCCTTTCTGATTCCTGCGAATCTCCTTCCCATAATGGAGGTAATAAAATTGGGAAAAGTCTACTCCAACACCATTATTGGGGGAATTATCGCCTTTTTGGAAGATGGAGACTATTTTATTGCAATTGTAATTTTTGTGGCGTCTGTTTTAATCCCTTTCCTAAAGCTCTTTATTTTATGGTTTCTCTTTGGGGTAGCGGAGTTTGATAAATGGAAAAGGTATAGAAGAGTGGCTACCAATCTTTACAAATTTATCTCCTTTATCGGTAAATATTCAATGTTAGATGTTTTTGTGGTAGTCTTAATGGTCTCTTTTATCCAGTTTGGAAATTTGGCGGAAATTAAGGCGGGACCGGCGGTTATTCCCTTTGGATTGGCAGTAATTTTCACAATTTTGGCAACCGAGCAGTTTGATCCAAAACTGCTTTGGGACAAAGGAGGTGGTAAAAATGAAAGGAGTTAAAAAGGGACGGGGAATAAACTGGTTTAACCTTTTAATTCCCCTAATCGCGTTGGGAATTTCAATTGGAATGGTGGTCAAGTATTATCAGAAAAAGGGGCTTTGGGTTGAGGTCTCCTTTAAAGATGTCCGGGGAATTACCCCCCACCAAACTCCGGTCAAATATCGGGGGGTGGAAGTGGGAAAGGTGGAGGAGATAAAGATTGATAAAGATAACCTCAACCTTTTTATCCTCCGCCTTCTCATCTACCCCCAATATGAGTATCTGGTCAAAAAGGGGACTATTTTTTGGAAGGCTACTTTGGAAATTAGCCCCGACAAAATCTCCAATCTGGACACCCTTCTCAAAGGGAGTTATATCTCCCTTCTACCCCCCACCACCAAAAAATCGGAATTGGTAAAACTCCCTACCGAATTCTATTTTAAGGGATTGGAGCACCCGCCGGGGGAGAAGGGGTATCACTTTGTTTTAATCAGTCAGGAAGGAGATTTGGGAAAAAATGCTCCAATTGTTTATAAAGGGGTTCAAATTGGGAAACTCTACTCCAAAACCCTCTATCCCGACGGCACCCTCCACTACAAAGGGTTAATTTTTCAACCCTACAACTATCTTCTTTATAGAAATATCAAGTTTTATCGGATAGACCCGGTAAAGTTTAAAGCTTCCATCGACTCTATCCAGTTGAAAATCCCCTCTTTGAGATTGATGTTGACCGGGGGAGTAGGACTTTATGTGGGAGATGGAGGAGGATTTCCCAAGGAAAAATATCCCCTTTACTCCGATTTGGAGGATATTCAATATGCCCCTGAAGTTATAAAATTGGTAACCACTTCCAAACAACCGGTAAGCAAAGTTGTTTACAACAATTTAATCGCCGGAAAAGTGATAGATTCGGAATATGATGTAAAAAAAGATATTAAAATCTTAAAAGTTAAGTTCAAAAAGGAGTTTTTCCATCTTTTACAGGAAAACCCCTACTTCTATATTCAAACCCCCAAACTCTCTTTAACCGATTTAAATCTGAAAAAATTGATTACTGGAGCCTATATTCAAATGGGAGTAAAAGGGGGGAAGTCGAAACTGAAAAAGGAGTATAAAATTATGGCAGTGCCTCCGGAAAAGCGGGGGTATAAATTCACCTTCCTCCCCAACCCCAAAGTTAAATTGAAAAAAGGGGAGAAAATTTTTTATCGGGGGGTTGAGGTGGGAGAAATTGAAGATGTAAAACTGGTAAAAGGGGAATTGAAAGCCCGGGGAAAAATCTACAACCGCTACCTCTATTTGGTCAATGATTCCACCATTTTTTACCCAATCTCCCCACTGGAGTTGAAAGCCTCCCTTACCCAATTTTCAATGAAAGTAGCCCCTCTTCCTCAAATTATCCAAGGGGGGATAACTTTCTTAACCCTCAATCCCCGGGAAAAATTGACAACCCGCCATTTTTCAATCTTCTCCTCCTTTTCTGACCTCCAAAATTGGATTAAATTGACCCAAAAAGGGAGAGTTATCACCCTCTACACCCCCAAACTCCACGGAATAAAAAAGGGAACCCCCATCTATTACGACACTTTCCCCATCGGAGAAGTTTTAAACTACACTTTCAACCCCCAAAGTAACCGGGTGGAGATTAAAGCCTTTATCCGGAAAAAGTATCTCCCCTACCTCAACTCCCACGCCCTTTTTTACATCAAAAAAGGGATAAAAGTTAAAGCCTCTTTGAGCGGTGTAAAGGTGGATATTCCCCCGGCAATGGGTCTTATCCAAGGGGCGATTGTATTGGAGGGAAAATATAACCCCAAAGCCCCAATCCGGGAAAGTTTCCCCCTTTTAACCTCCCAACAGGTGGAAAATCGGAAATTTTTCCATATTTTTCTCCTTCTCCCCAAAAGCTACTCTTTGAAAGAGGGGAGTCCGTTGATTTACAAAGGGGTGAAAATTGGAGAGGTGGATAATCTGACTCTGGATCCCCAAAAAGGGGTGGTAAAAGCCTCCATAAAAATCCCCAACCGGTATCGGCTCTACTTCCATACCGGAGCCAAAATCTATCTGGAGAAGTTCCAAGCCTCTATAAATGGAGTAAGAAACACCTCCGCCCTCATCACTGGAGGAGAGCTCCACCTTCTCCCCAGTTTGAAGGGAAAATTTAAAGAGTTTTACTCTCTGGACGCCATAAATCCACCCCCCACCCACTACAAACGGGGAGTCCGATTTATTCTCCACACCCCCGGCACCCAACCGGTTTCGGTGGGAGCTCCCCTTTACTACAAATATGTGGAGATTGGAGAGGTGGAAAAAGTCTACCTCTCCCCCAAAGATGAAGGGGTAGATGTGGAAATTTTTGTGCCGGAGAAATATAGTTACCTGATTAGAAAAGGGGACAAATTCCGCTATTTTCACCCCTTCAAATTTAGTGCAAAATTTTTGAAATTTAAGATGGAGATGGGCACTTTACCAACTCTTCTCCGGGGAGGCTTTATCCTTCAACAGGTGGATTACGGCACCCCCAAAGCCAAATCGGGCACCACTTTTACCCTCCAACCGGAGGAGGATTAAGGGTAAGCTTTTTTAAAGTTTAAAGGGGAGTCCCTTAAAGAAGATGCGTTCTAAAATGGAAAAGAAGGGGATAAAATGGAGCAGAAAAAGGTTGTAATTACCGGAGTGAGCCGGGGGATTGGGAGGGCAATTGGGGAGAAACTTTTGGAAATGGGGTGGAAGGTGATAGGAGTCTCCTCCTCCCCCTCTCCGTTGACCACTTTTCAAATCGATTTAAAAAATCGCCGGGAGATTGAAAAGATAGCTTCCCAAATAGGGGAGGTCGATGCCCTTGTAAACAACGCCGGAGTGGGGTATTTTGGGCAGTTGGAAAACTTGAGCCTCAACCAGATTGAAGAGATGGTAAAAGTTAACCTTTTGGCGCCCCTTCTTTTGACCCGGCTTCTCCTTCCGGGTATAAAAAAAAGGGGAGGAATTATCCTCAATATCGGCTCCACCTCCGGAGAAGAGCCCGCCCGATTGGGGAGTGTCTATGGGGCAACCAAAGGGGGACTCCACCATTTTGGGGAGTCCCTTTTTCAGGAGGTGCGAAAGGAGGGGGTAAAGGTTGTTACTATTATTCCCGATTTGACCAAAACCCCCTTTTATAGAAATACCTTTTTTGAACCTTCCCCGATGGAGGGGTATCATCTCCAACCGGAGGATATAGCCCAAATTGTGGAAATGGTATTTACCCTTCCTTTTGGAGTTGTGCCTACCAAAATAGTTGTAAAACCCCAATTTTTTGGAATTGAAAAAAGGAAGAGAAGAAAATAGTCGATTTTTTCAGAAAACTTTAAGATTAAAATTAAAATTTGCTACAATTTACTCAAATTTCTACCCTTTCTTTTTCTCTTTCGACATAGGGAAGAGGAGATAATAAATTAAAAAGAAATGGGGGAAGTAGAAAGGGGAAAAGGGAAGTATCTCTATTCTATATATCAATTTTCTGAAAATGTAACCCTTTAACTATCAAACAGAATTCCCAAAGTAGAGAGAAGGGAATAGAGACAATTTTTCAATAAAATAGAGTTGAATAAATTCAACTTATTTTCCAAAGGAGGAATAAAAATGGAGATGGAAAAGATTTTACAAAAGGTCAAAGAAGCCAGTAGAGTTGTAGCAACTTTAAAAGGGGGAGTAAAGCGGAAAATTTTGAGGGAAATGGCAGACGCCATCGAAAAGAATCGGGACTATTTGATGGAGGAGAATGAAAAAGACCTCCAGTATGCCCGGCAAGCAAATTTGAGTCCGGCACTGGTAGACCGACTTCTCCTCAATGAAAAGAGAATCAAAGGGATGGCAGACGCACTCCGGCAAATCGCCTCTTTAAAAGACCCGGTGGGACGGGTTATCGATGGGTGGACTCTGGACAATGGGCTTCGGATTGAAAAGGTAAAAATTCCGATTGGGGTGATTGGGATTATTTACGAATCCCGCCCCAATGTAACCAGTGATGCCGGAGGACTCTGTTTTATGTCGGGAAATGCGGTAATTTTGAAAGGGGGAAAGGAGGCAAAAAACTCCAATATTGCCATTATTCAAGTTCTCCAAAAGGTGTTGGAGGAGAATGGACTCCCCAAGGAGATTATTAGTTTAATCCCCGACTACTCCCGGGAGGGGGTAAAATGGTTGATTCAACAGGATAAATATCTGGATTTGATTATCCCCCGGGGGGGAGAGATGTTAATCCGATTTGTAACCGAAAACTCCAAAGTTCCGGTGGTCAAACACGATAAGGGGGTGTGCCACACCTATATCCACAAAGATGCCGATTTGAAAAAAGGGGTAAAAATTGCCATCAACGCCAAAGTGCAACGCCCCGGGGTGTGTAATGCAATGGAAACCCTTTTGGTAGATGTAGATGTGGCGGAAAAATTTTTGAAAGAGTTGAAACAATATATGGAGGAGGAGGGGGTTGAACTCCGCGGGTGTGAAATTACCCGGCAATATATCGATACCAAACCGGCAACTGAAGAGGATTGGGAGACCGAATATCTGGACAAAATTTTGGCAGTTCGGGTAGTCCACGGAGTGGAAGAGGCTATCCGCCACATCAACAGATATGGGTCTGGACACAGCGATGCGATTGTAACTGAAAATTACTCGGTGGCTTCCAAATTTCTAAATGAGGTGGATAGTGCCTGTGTCTACCTCAACGCCTCCACCCGCTTTACCGATGGGGGCGAATTTGGCTTTGGAGCGGAAGTGGGTATCTCCACCAACCGACTCCACGCCCGGGGACCTATGGGAATTGATGATTTAACTACCTATAAGTATGTAATTTTGGGTAATGGACAGATAAGGGAGTAGGGGGAAAATGGTTGCTATAGATTTGGGCAGTAATACAATCCGGGGAGGGCTTTGGGAGTGTGATAAGGGAATGGTAGATATTTACGAAAAAGTAGTTCGACTGGGGGAGGGGGTCTGGAAAGAGGGGGTTATCTCCCCCGACGCCACCCAACGGGTGATAGATGCCATCAATGAAATGAAAGAGAGATGGGAGTTTGACCCCAAAACCGATGTAAAGGCGATTGGAACCGAAGCCCTCCGCCGGGCAAAAAATCGGAATGGAGTTTTAGCCCAAATCCGCCGGGAGACCGGGGTTAGGATTAAAGTTATCCCCCCCGAAAGGGAGGCGATTTTGGGGGCGTTGGGGGTGGAAAGGTGTTTGAGGGTAAATCAGATTGGAGAGCCCCACCACTTTTTAATGGTGGATATTGGAGGTGGAAGCACAGAGATTACCCTCAAACATCGGCAGGGGATAGTAAGCCGGAGTTTTCCAATTGGAATAGTGAAATTGGCAGAGGAGTTTAAAACTCCGGAACAGATAGCTATCTATTTGAAAAAATTTAGACCCAAAATTAGAGAATATTTGAAAACCCTCTTTGCCACCTTCCGGAAACCGAAAATTTTGGTGGGAAGTAGTGGAACCCCTACAACCCTTGCCAATTTGAAACAGGGGGGGAATTATAAAAATTATGATAAATTCCGCGTCAATGGAACCACCCTCACCCAAGAGGAGTTGGATTATTGGCTCAATAAACTTTTGGGAATGGAGATGCGGAAGAGGGAGGAACTGGTAGGGGTGGGAAGGGGAGATTTGATTGGAGCCGGCATTTTAATCCTCAAAGAGATTTTAAAATTGGCGGACTATCGGGAGATAGTGGCGTGTAATGATGGGGTTTTGGAGGGGATAGGGGTGGATTGGTGTAAAAAAAAGAGCATTGAAACCCAATTGGAGCGGTTGAAAAAATTGAGAGAGCAGAAGAGAGAAAAAGAGCAAAAGAATGGGGGGAAGGTTTAGGAAAGTCCCCACATAGTAAAGCGGAAAGAGTGGAAAAATGGGGTCCTTTAACAGAGCAGAAAATTCCAATGGCGGTGATAAGGGGAAAAGTGAAAGAGGTGGAGGGGTTATCCTCTCTATCGAAAGCAGTTGCGACGATTCCGCAGTGGCAGTAACCGAAATTGCCACCAAAAAATTACTTTTTCACCGGAAAATTTCCCAAGAGAGTATCCATTCCAATTATGGGGGAGTGGTGCCGGAGTTGGCAAGTCGACTCCACGCGGTCTATCTTCCCCAGTTGATAGAAAAGTGCCGACCCTTTTTTAATCAAATTGAGGGAATAGCGGTTACCAACACCCCCGGTTTGGCGGTAACTTTACAGGAGGGGGTAATTGTGGCTCAAGCACTGGGGGAGAGTTTAAAAGTGCCTCTCATTCCGGTAAACCATTTGGTAGGACATATCTATTCCCTTTTTATAGAAAAAGAGGAGGAGAAACCCCTCCTAATTTTACTGGTCAGTGGAGGACACACCAAACTCCTTTGGTTTGAAGGGGTGGAAAAAGTTTGCGAAATTTCCACCACTTTGGACGATAGTTTGGGGGAGGCTTTTGACAAAGTGGCAAAAATGTTGGGGTTGGGGTATCCCGGAGGTCCAGTAATTGAAAAATTGGCAGAAAAAGGGAGTATAGATATTGGACTTCCCATTCCTTTGAAAGGGAAAGAGACCCTCAATTTCAGTTTTTCTGGACTTAAAAATGCAGTCCGACTGGCTATCCAGTCTGGAAAATATCGCCCCGAAGATATTGCCTACTCCTTCCAACGGAGTGCCATTGCCCATATTGTGGAAAAATTGGAGAAGGCAATTTTAATCCACTCCCCTCCAGCGGTGGGGATTGTGGGGGGAGCCAGTGCCAATCTCCATCTCCGGAAAGAGTTGAAAAAGTTGGCGGAAATTTACCAATTTAAACTCCTCTCCCCTCCACTGGAGTGGTGTAGCGATAATGGAGCAATGATAGGAAGAGCCGGAATTGAACTATTC
>PUXY01000013.1 GCA_009659955.1 Campylobacterota bacterium
TCTTCCCGGGTGGTTCTTTCGTTGATTTTGTGGGCTCTATCATTGATAACCCCAAATTCGGCAACTTCTACTCCATATTGGGCTAAAAAGCGGGCATCACTGGTGCCTCCACTGGTGGAGAGGGTTGGAGTAACACCGGTCTCTTTTTCCACCTCCTTTTTCAAATGTTTTACCACTTTTGAAAATTTACTGGTTTTAAAGGGGTAGGCAGATTGGTGGAGATGGAGCTCATAGGGTA
The DNA here is from genome assembly GCA_009659955.1 of Campylobacterota bacterium. Taxonomy (GTDB): domain Bacteria; phylum Campylobacterota; class Campylobacteria; order Campylobacterales; family Nautiliaceae; genus PUXY01. The sequence continues at coordinate 239 of PUXY01000013.1, forward strand.
TATTCCGAAGCAATTGCCGGAAAAATTCCTCAATATCTTCCCGATTGGTGGAGAGTCCATTCCGGACATTGAACATAATTTTTACCTCATCTGGGGTAACATTGGTAACTTCCATTCCTCCACGGATATCGGTAATTACCAGTTTGGAAGGGGCAAAATGCTCATCGCCATTATCCAAATTCCGCCCCACAAACGCACCCATTAAAGGGGCTATCAACTCTACGGGATTTATACATCTCTCCGGATAGGCTGCGTGTCCCTGCACCCCTTTAATTCTCAATACTCCGTTGATACTCCCCCGTCGACCAATTTTAATGGTATCTCCAAATTGATTTTCACAGGTCGGCTCCGCCACAATCCCATAATTGGGTAAAATATTTTCCCTCTCCATTAATCTCAAAATTTCAATAGTTCCATATTTGGCATCACCCTCTTCATCGGAAGTTATCATTAAAGAGAGAGTTCCCCTCTTCCATTTTCCATATTTGAAGGCGTAAATCAACCCTGCCAATCCACTTTTCATATCTTGGGCACCCCTTCCATAGATATAACCCTCTTTCTCCACCGGCACAAAAGGATCGGTTTCCCACCCTTTCCCGGGAGGCACCACATCGATATGTCCCGCCAAAGTTAAATGGTCCCCTTTTCCCTGTTCCTTAATTACCAAAAGATTTTTTACACCCTCTTTTTCAAACTCCACAATATCTCCAGACCCTTTCAAATACTCCTTCAAATAGTGGAAAGCACCCCCATCATCTGGGGTAATTGATTTGAAACTAAGTAGGGTTTTGAATAATTTGACTACTTCCGGTTCCATTTTTAAACTCCTTTCTGGGTTGGGGTTCAAAGTTGGGATATAGAGCCTCTATTACCTTCAAAGTTTTGGTTACATTTAAAGAAATAGAATAGTGAATACCTATCAATCGGGCTCTCTCCTGCTCTTTCCGGAGAAGGGAGGGTGTTAGAATTAGTTGTTCGATATTGGGGATAATGGAAGTGTCGTGGAGATTTTTTTGAACCCAATTGGAGGGGAGAATTTCACTGGCTCCGTTGAAAATTGTGGTAAACACTACATTTTTGTAAACCAGACCTTCCAATACTACATTGGAAAAGGGGTCGTAATGGGTAGGCAAAATTAGTATATCCCCCATTCGGTAGAATCTCTCCACCCTTTTTTGGGGACCTGCAAAAATTACCCTCTCCCGGATACCCAATCTTTTGGCATACCATTTATACCACCAAACATTTTTCCCTTTTCCTACTACCACAAACCGCCACATCTCCCTTAAATCGGGGTTCATTTTTGCCAAAAGTTCCAATGCCTCTTTCAACCCCTTCCGTTTAAAATCACTTCCCACAAAGAGGATAACCTTCTCTTTTCTTCCAATTCCCAACTCTTTCCGGAGTTCCGGCTCCCCTTTTTCATCTACCCGTCGGGGAATTGGAATTCCATTATAGATAATATCTATCTTTTTGGGAGATATATGATAGGTTTCCACTATTTCCCATTTGACCATCCGGGAGTTGGCAATTATCCTTTTGGCATTTTCAAAGGCTTTTTTCTCCAAAGAGAGATAGACCCAATGGCGGGGATTGAGCCACCAACAATATTTTTTTTCCTGTTTCAAATAGACTTTATGAACCCCGTCCCCCGCCCGGTAAATATCGGGGCAAATTACTCTATCCAAAGAGAAATAAATTTCTCTTTCTCCCCTCTTTTTTCCACAACAGAAATGGTTAAAATGGAGAAGTTTAATCCAATCTGGAACCCAATTGGAGAGAGATGAACGGCAGACTTTAACCTCTATCCCCCGTTTTTCCAGCTCTTCCCGCAACCTTTCCAAATAGCGTTCCGCCCCGCCAAAGCGGTTTTCCTTGAGTCTCAAAAGGGTGATTTTCACACTCTCTTACCTTTTGTTATAAGAGTTGTGTTTCAATTTTAAACTTTTAAAATTAAAAAAGAACTATCTGCAAAATAAGAATTTACATAGAATTCTAATAATTATTGCTATTTTTTAGATTAAGTTAGTGGGGATATTCAATTGATTTTACTATTCGACTACTTTTTAAAATAAACCCCCTTCCGATTCTTTTTGGCTTAAAATTTCCCTCAAAATTAAATAATATTGGACTTTTTACGAACTCCAATTGGGGAATTAACTGCAAGAGAAGTAATTAAAATAGAGATTTAAAATATAGGGGAGTTTTTTCAGACCCAGTAATCCGGTCACAGAGATGGGGAGAGGTGCTCTGCTTCCTTCCGGACCTGAAGCGTTGCCTCTCCCCGCCCCTTGACCGGAGCTGGGCAAATGGGATTATACCAAAATTAGATAAAGGTCAAATAGTGGTGATATTTTGGGTTCCTTCCATACACCACATCGAAATAGTCGGCTTGAAGTTGGGTGGTCATCTCTCCCCGTTTGCCATTTCCAATTACCCGTCCATCAACTTCTCTTATGGGGGTAATTTCGGCGGCGGTGCCGGTGAAAAAGGCTTCATCGGCAATATAGACCTCATCTCTTGTAATTCTCCGTCTCTCTACAGGAATTCCCCTATCCTTTGCCAATTCAATTACCGTTGCTTGGGTGATAGACTCCAAAGAGTTATCATTGGGAGGAGTAATTAAAACCCCGTCCCGGACAATAAAAAAGCACTCTCCAGACCCTTCCGCTACAAATCCCTCCTCATCTAAAAGGAGAGCCTCTTCATATCCCGCTTCAATCGCCTCATATTTCGCCATTTGGGAGTTGAGGTAGTTGGCTACTACTTTTGCCTTTCCAAAGGTAGATTTGACGGAGTTTCGACTGAAGGAGGAGATTTTTACCCGGATACCTTTCTCCAATCCCTCCTCTCCCAAATAGGTTCCCCACTCCCAAGAGGCGACGGCAACCTGCACCGGTGCCCCAATATGGTAGAGTCCCATTTTTCCATAGCCCAGAAAAATAATTGGGCGGATATAGACATTGTTTTTAAAACCATTTTTCCGGAGTAATTCAATTTGAACTTTCTCCAACTCTTCCAAACTATAGGGAACATCAATTTTTACAATTTTGGCGGAGTTTAAAAGCCGTTTGGTGTGATCCCGGAGGCGGAAAATTGCCAACCCCTTTTCTGTTTGATAAGCCCGGGTGCCTTCAAAAACCCCATTTCCATAGTGGAGAGTATGGGTCAAAATGTGGACTTTTGCTTCGTCCCAAGGCAAAAATTTCCCGTCCATCCAAATAAATTTTGCCTTTTCCATCACTTTCCTTTTTTGGGAAAAATTGTATCAAATTCCCCCCTCTTTTCCCCGATTTTCCATCGGTTTAAAGTTTGAACTCTTTGACCACCTCTTTCCAAATTTGGGTTTTAATTTTCCGATAGTAAAGGTGCACCCGATACCCACCGGGGAGAATATCCAACACCATTCCTGAGGAGTAATTGGTATCCCGGGCACACGCTTCCCCCGGGTTTAAAATCAAATTCCGTCCATTGAAAGAGATATCTATCGAATGGGTATGTCCATAGATGATAATATCTGTGTCCAAAGGAAAAATATGGTGGGGAAAGTGCATAACTTTTGCCCTTTTCTCCCCCAATTTAAAGTAATGGGGCTCCCGATAAAGGGAGTATTTATCCATTACATCGATAAGATGATAATCGTTGTTTCCCAATACTGCCACATAGGGCTTTCCTATCTCTTCCAAATAGTCCAAAACTTCTATTTTTACAATATCCCCCGCTACTACAAAACTTTCCGCCCCTTCTTCCAAAAGTTTATCTATCAATCTCTTTGCTCTACCCACTTTTTTATGGGTATCTGAAAATATTCCTACCTTCATTTGTGCCCTTTTTGAGGGGGATTTTATCCAATTTGTTAATAAAGGTAACAATGGAGATGGAAAAGGGAAAAAAGGGGATTATCTTTGACTTTTACCGCCAAATTTGGTTAAATAAAGACTCCCAATATTAGGGAGTTGGGTAGGTAGAGGTTGCGGGAAGAGGGAATTTTTGTGTAAAATACATTCGACCTGTAGCGGAGAAAAGGCTACACACCTCTCCGCCGGAGGGAATGGAGATAAAATCTTCATTTTCTGGCGGTTCCATTAACCAAAAGGAAAAACTTTTCCGCTATTTTTGGAAAAGCACCAACCAAACCATCAGGAAAGGAGAGTCCCAAAATGGCAGTAAAAATTACTGACACTTGTATCAATTGTGGAGCTTGCATCGATGAGTGCCCAGTTGAAGCTATTGTAGATGATAGCGAAAACCCAACTGGAGAAGAAATTTACTATGTATATCCTGACAAGTGTGTAGAGTGCGTTGGATATTACGATGAGCCTGCTTGTGCAGCAGCTTGCCCTACCGAAGGGTGCATTGTATGGGATGAGTGCCACGAAGGGCAAGTTTGCCACGAACATCGGTGCGAACCCGGAACCCCTGCAACCGAGCTCTGCTAATCCCCCTTCCCTCTTTTTTCTCTTTTTTTTCTTTTGTTCATTTTTTTTCTTAAAAAAAATTTTCTTTTTCTCCCAATAATTGAGTTGATATGGTAAAATTTGTCTCCCATTTTGGTAAATATTTAGAAGGAGCGGGAGATATGGCTATCGAACGGACTTTATCTATCATCAAACCAGATGCAGTGGAAAAGCAAGTAATTGGAAAAATTATCGATAGATTTGAGAGCAATGGACTCAGAATTGCGGGAATGAAAAAGATTAAATTGACCAAAGAAGATGCCTCTACCTTTTACGCAGTCCACAAAGACCGCCCATTTTTCAACGATTTGGTGGAGTATATGACCAGTGGACCTGTGGTGGTAATGGTATTGGAAGGGGAAGATGCGGTAGCAAAAAATAGAAAATTGATGGGAGCAACCAACCCCAAAGAGGCGGAGCCGGGAACTATCCGGGCAGATTTTGCCGAAAGTATTGAAGCAAACGCAGTCCACGGAAGTGATAGTCTTGAAAATGCCCAAAAAGAGATTCGATTCTTTTTTGCCGAAAGGGAGATTCTCTAACCGGTGAAAAGGGAAGAGTGCTTTCAGGGACTCTGTTTTTCAGGAGAGGTTGAAAAAAGAAGGGACGGCATCTATTTGGAGGGGAAATTGAAAGGGAAGGTGGAAGTTGAATGTATCCGATGCCTCTCCCCTTTCCTCCAACCGGTGGAGGAGGAGGTAAAATTTAAGGTGGTGAAAACCCCCTACTCCGGCACCGATGGGGAGTTTGATATTTTTGAAATGGAAAAGTTTGACTTAAAAGAGATTCTCCGGTCAGAGGTGGAATCGATTAGAAATGATTACAATATCTGCCCCAACTGCCAAGGACGGGAAATAGATTTGGAATTTTGAGAGTTTGTGGAAAAAATGGGAAAAAATCGATAAAATTTGAGGAAAAAATCCCGGGGTGTGTATAAAATTTTAGAAAAATTTGGAAAAATTTGAAGTCCAAAAACGGGGAGAAAGAGAGAGGAGGCTCTTTTTCAATAGAAAAGAGAGAAAAATTGCACCAAAGAGAAAGAGAAAAATTCCTCTCCCTCTTCCCAATTTAAAATTAACTCTATTAATTACAGAAAAGGAGATTAAAATGGCAGTTCCAAAGCGACGGAATTCCAAAACCCGGGCAGCAAAACGGCGAACCCACTACAAAATAGAAATGAGCACCGTTGTAAAATGTAAATGTGGAGCATTTAAAAGACCCCATCGGGTATGTCCCACTTGCGGTGAATATTAATTTCCCTTCCTTTGGTGGTAGTTGATGAGAGTTGCAATTGATGGAATGGGGGGAGATTTCGGTCCCCGTCCAATTGTGGAAGGGGTAGTTGAAGCGTTAAAGGAGAGGAAAGATTTTACCCCCTATTTGGTGGGAGATGAAGCAGTTTTGAAAAAACTTCTTCCCTCCCAATTTCACCCCCGGGTTAGATTTATAAATAGTAGAGATGTAATTGGAATGGGGGAGTCTGCTACCGATGCAGTAAAGAGAAAAGAGTCTACTATTTATAAATCTATTGAACTCCTCCGAAATGGAGAGGTGGAGGGAGTTGTCTCGGCGGGACATAGCGGGGCAACAATGAGCCTTGCTACTCTCAAGTTGGGGAGAATAAAGGGTATTAAACGCCCTGCTATTGTTACATTTATGCCCAACCAGAAAGGGAGTTACACTCTAATTTTAGATGTTGGTGCCAATGTGGATTGCGACTCCCTCAATCTCTACCAATTTGCTTTAATGGGGGAAGTTTACGGAAAAGTGGTATTAAAAAAAACTCCCATTCGGGTGGGGCTTTTGAGCAATGGGGAGGAAAAAAGTAAAGGAAATAGCGTTACCAAAGAGGCTTTTAAACTCCTCTCCCAATTTGATTGGTTTGTGGGAAATGTAGAAGGGGGAGATATTTTCAATGGGTCAGTGGAAGTAGTGGTCTGTGATGGATTTATCGGAAATATCGTCCTCAAAACCAGTGAAGGGGCAGGGGAGGTAATTGGCTCTTTCCTCAAAGAAGGGATAAAAAAGGGGGGACCTTTGGTAAAACTGGGGGCTCTTTTAATGAAACCGGTTTTCAATGCCCTCAAAAAAAGAATAGATTACGCCGAATATGGGGGAGCTCCTCTACTGGGGGTAAAAGGGTGTGTTATTATTAGCCACGGGAAAAGTAATAGTAAGGCGATAAAAAACGCCATTTTCCAAGGACTCGACTATATCGAAAATCGGGTAACCGAAGAGATTGAAGAGATGGTAAAGGTTTCCCAATGTTCTCAAAAATAGCAGGAATAGGGGCTTATCTCCCCCCAAAAGTGCTCACAAACGCCGATTTGGAAAAAATTGTGGATACCAGTGATGAATGGATTACCAAACGGACTGGAATTAAAGAGCGGAGAATTGCTGAAGGGGAAGTAACCAGTGATTTGGCGGTAAAAGCAATTGAAAGGGCTTTGGAAGTAGCCAATCTGGAAAAAGAGCAATTGGATTTGGTAATAGTTGCCACTATTACCCCCGATTATTTTACAATGCCCTCCACTGCCACAGTTGTAATTGATAAATTGGGAATAGTAACCCCCGCCTTTGATATTAGTGCGGCGTGCAGTGGATTTATTTACGCCCTCTCCATCGCCAATAGTTACATTAAAGGGGGTATCTACAAAAATGTAGCAGTGGTGGGGGCAGAAGTTTTGAGCAAAATTGTAAACTGGAAAGACCGACGGACTTGCGTCCTTTTTGGAGATGGAGCGGGGGCAGTAATTTTACAACCTACCCAAAATAGAGAAGAGGCAATTTTAGATGTGGAAATAGATGCCGATGGGAAATATAAAGATTATTTAATCACTCCGGGACGGGGGGTAAAATATGGGTGTGAAACAGATAGAATCTATCTGGAAATGAAGGGGAATGAAACCTTCAAAGTGGCAGTAAAGACCCTCTCCAAATCGGTAAAGGATATTTTAGCCCGCCACAATCTGGAAGGGAAAGATATAGACTTTTTCGTCCCCCATCAAGCCAATTATAGGATTATCGATGCGGTGGGACGGGCAGTGGGACTCTCCCCAGAGCAGATTGTGGTAACCGTCGATAAATATGGAAATACCTCCTCCGCCTCAATCCCCACCGCCCTTTACGATATTTACCAACAGGGGAAATT
>PUXY01000014.1 GCA_009659955.1 Campylobacterota bacterium
CCCGCATCTCCCCGGTGGTGCTATCTTTAAACCGCCGGTTGGTGGCAATTCCAAATTTGGCTACCGCCGTTCCCCGGGGGGTGTAACGGAACTCCACATCGCGGGTAAGATGCCCTATCAGAATTACTTTATTGAGCATCTACATCTCCTGTCAATAAATTAATTTTCATTTCTTTGAATAGCCATTTTTCCATCGCTTTTTTCTTTTTGAGCCTATGGGCACATTCCTCTAAAACCGCTTTTAGTTGCATCAATACTCCCTCCTCGACTCTGCGTGTAATTATCTTGATCGCCTCTTTTCTTTCCTCAATTTCTTCCCACCGTGAAATTAGAGGTAGCCTCCACTACTCCGCCCCTGCTATAAAACTCGTTTGGTAGGCTTTTTAGTTGAATGCAGGTAGATTTTTTCAACCATTACTTTGCTCCAAATCCCCCAGCAAATCATCTAAATCAAGGGTATCCCCTTCTCTCTTTTCTTTAAATCTCTTAACCACCTCCCCACTGGGGGAAATAATTTCCAACACATACTCCCCCTTCCCATTCCATTGGAAGATTGGAGTATATCCCACATCTTCATACACCTTCCCAATATGATGTAAGTCAGATAGAGTGCTTAAAGATTTAGGATTAACGCCCATTATTTTCTCCTTTAATCTTATCTATCCACTTTTCCAAAAGTATGGACAAAAAATTTGCTGTGGCTATCACCATACCCCCATCTTTCCCCTCATATTCCTCTTTATCCAAAAACATCATTCTTGGCAACAAAAAACCCCCTTCCCCATCTACCCCGACAAAAAACAAATTCTTCAATAGCTCCCCTTCTTTTGACCCTCTCAATTCTCTCAAACAGAATTTTCCGTTCCTCCCAATAACCTCCCTCCCCCACTCCGAAAGGGAAATACATTCTTCTTCCAACGGGTTGCACCCATCTTTTTCAAATAGAGGTCTACAATTTAACATCGGGATATATACCACCCCTTTTGGGGTATACCTCACCTTCATATCAATTTGAAGTTGGCTCATTTTTATCCTTTTTGGTTATGTGAATTTTAAAATCCAAATAGTCCAACACCCCCTGCAATTGCAAAAACAGGGGGTTCCCTTTCCCCTTTTCAATGTCTCGCACCCATCTCTCGCTTACACCTACATTACAAGCCATTTCGGCTTGCGTATTCCCCTTCTCAATTCTCGCCTTTCTAATGATATTCCCTATTTCTTTTAAATCCACTACACCTCCTTTAAATGGGTTTTTTATCACCGGAATTATATCACCTGTGGAGAAGAAAGTCAAGAGGATAGACGTTATCTATTAACACAAAAGATAACAAGCGAATCATCTCTTTCCACAATCCATTTTACCAGCAACACTTTGTCGCTCCGGGCGATGTGATTTACCAAACATTCCCCAAGGCTGTTTGCCACCCGGGGGGGCGGGGGTAGACGCCCCCATAAGTAAAGGGAGTCCCAATCCCAATAATCCCAATGCTACTGCTACTTTCTTCATTCTTCCCTTCCTTCCCGGTCGGGGGAGGGGTCGCCGGGAAAACGAAACTCAATTACGAGCTCCGCCCCAACACCCTCCGCCCACCGCTGGAGGGTTTCGATTGTGGGATTACCCCGAACTCCCCGCTCAAGGCGGGAGATTTGTTCGTAAGTAACCCCAATCTTTCGGGCAAGTTTTTTTTGCCCAATCCCCGCCCGGAGACGGGCTTCTTTTAAGATTTCACCTATCGATTTTTTCATTTTTCTCCTTTTTATTTTTTTCCCTTTCGGGGTTGGTTGAACCCCCCGGGTTATTTTTCCCGGGGGAAGGGGTTGAGGTGGGAACCGGAGGGGGCTTCATCCTCCGGGTGGGAATCCTCCCGAAACTCCTCCGGGTCGTCTTCCAATTTTAGGGTAACCCGGGGCTCCTCCTCAAGGGGAGAGACGGGGTTAATTTCCCCCTCCCAGATTCCTTTCCCCTTCCCCCCCCACCACGGGGAAAATCTTCCGTGGTGAAGGGAAAGGGGACGGGTTTTGAAAAATTCTGGCTCCCCTATATACAACTCCCGGGGGAGGTTGAGTCTCCCCCAGAAAGCCCAAAGCTCCTCTACTACACTCTCCCGGAGGGTTCCCCCTACAACCCTCCGAGTCCCTTCTCTGAAAAAGGTGGGGGGAATCTCCCAATCCCCCACAACTACCCAATACGCCTCAATTGGGGTGTATTGGGGAAGTCCTTTCCCCTCAACCCCGTAGCAATCCATTCGGTAGGGCTCACAGGTTTGAATCCCCGCGAGCCCAGTCCAATGGATCACTTCCTTAAATTCCCCCTTCCCATAGGGGTAGCAAACCCCGGGGAAGTTGAGGTCGGCATCCAAATCGCTCCCGGAGAACGAACGCATTCCCCGAGGGTGGTAGTGGAAACTATTTAAATAGGAAACGGAGACTTTATAGGGGGCTTGCCCCAGAAACTCCGTCCCCTCCACTTTTTGTAGAATCCCCCGAACCCCTTCTTTCACCTTCTCACTATATTCCCGGATAACCCCCTCCCCTACATCAACACTTGTTCCTCCCACCTCTTGGGGGTAGGAGTAGAGGAGGAGGGGCACTCCGATAATGGCGTCCCAGTTATCAATCTTATAATGAAAATTTAAAACAACAAAAGAAAACTGGCTTTCCAACTCCTTCACCCCCTCCGGTAACACCTCATACTGCTTCCGAGGGAAATCCCCGGAGGAAAGGAAAAATGCCACCCGGGCGGGGGCTTTGGGTAGAACCTCCGCCCGTTCTACTGGGGCAGGGGTGAAATTACCCCACCCCAAGGTGATTTTGTTTCTACTTCTATTTCTCTCCTTTTTTCTTGCCACTTTATCCCTCCTTCAAATATAATTCTTTTATAATCGCCATTACCGCCCGTCCGCTCCAAAACTGGAGGGAGGGCTGGGAGGTGACAGAAGAGTTGTAAACACTCCCGTAATACCCGCCCCGGCAGGTGCTGAGCCCTGCCGTTAGGTGGGCGGGTTGGTCTCCGGTGCAGACGGTTTTATCGTCGTTCCAGTCGATGTTGGTGGTGGTACACCCAATCCACCACCGCCCCCGAAGCCCGCTCCCGTTGAACTTCACCGCCTGCACCCCGTAGAGGGGCACAGGGAAGTTTCCAACTCCGATGGAGAGAGCAACGGCATACTCCGCCCCCTCCGCCAATTCTTCCCTCCTTGCCACATTTCGGGAGGGGGTTACGGGAGACTCCCAAAGGGGCTCCCGAATTTCGGAAATCTTATAAACCACCTCCTCCACGATTTGGGCGGTTTGGGCAGTGGTTTGGAATAATTGAAAAAATTCAACAAAGCTTGGAATCCATTTCTCCACTACCCCTCTATCCCTATCCCTCTCCTCGGAGGGGGGGAGGTTGTAGAGGATAAAACTTTCCGCTTCCTCCAAGGTTTTATCAAACTCCTCCCGGGTGATGTCTAACCGGAAGGGGTTTTGAACCTCCGCCCCCCTCCGGTGAGTCAAGATCCCGTAAGTATCCGGGAGACTCACCAACTCCCGGAGAATTGCTTTTTTCGCATGGAGGGGGAATTCTTTTACTCTAATTTTCTTAATATTCACCCTCTCCTCCAACCACCCGCTGGAGGTGGTAAAAATAGAGGAGGGGATATAACTAAACGCCCCTTCCGGGCGGGTTGGATTGAGGAGGTATCTAAATGAAAAACCTCCTTTTGCTACCCCCGCCGGGATTCCCCGGAGGAGGTTGGAGAGGTCGCACCTGCGTCTCAACAAAAGCCGTCGCATTGTTTCCAAATGTTTCAACACCCTATTCATTCTCTTCTCCTTTTTTTTAGATACTTACCATTATCTCTTTTATCTCCTTCACGCGGGTTAAGGCGTAAAATGCCTCCACGCTTTCCCTCTTTTTCAAGAGGGCGGGGATAGTAAGGAGAGCAAGGAAGATGGAGGCAAGGTAATCGCTCACCCTCATCTTCCAGTAGTTATCGTGGGTGAGGGCGGAGGCGACGACGCCCACTTCTATTTTGTCCCCCCTCCGATAAAAACAAACCCCGACCCCTTCCCGTTTAAAAAACACATCGAGCACATCTCCCCGCTCCATTAAGACCGGGAGGAGATTTCCGGGGGCTCCGATGAAGAGAGGGTTGCTCCCCCTCAAATAATTAAAATCTGATGGGGTGAAAAATCTATCTTTATAATATTCAAAATTCATCTGCCCAGTTTTTCGTACGGAGAAAATACGTTCGGTGGAAGCGAGGCGTGGGAAGTTGTGGAATTCCCACTCGTCCTTGTCCCACGCCTGAATTTTTTTCCTCCCCACAAAAGGGGAGAGAAAGTAGGCGAGGTTGCTATTAACCCCGCCCATTCCTATAAATTCCACCGAGTCATACCGGTGGAAAAGTTGTAATGGGATTTGTTTGGCTAATTTTCTGAACAACCAGAATCTTAATTCCGGCTTATACCGGGGGTGGGCGGTTGGGAGTTTATAATACCGCTCCGGTTTTGGAAGGTAGTGGTAGAGGGAGCAAAGTTGCAACAACCCTTCTGGTGTGTCCTCTACAAGCCTTTCCTCCGGAGAGTAAATAAATCTCCGGTCGAGTTGATTTATTAATAAATTCTTCAATTTCAAAGTTTCCTCCTTTAATTTTCTCTTACCCCTCCCCAGTGAAAAAAAAGGGGGGGTAAAATAATAGTGAATTTCCCCATCTAAAATAAGGAAAAGAAGAAGAATGGGGTAGAAAAAATTGAGGAACCTCCTCAATTTGGCAGGGACGGCAGTCTAAACCACCGCCCCCACCAAATCCCCGGAGGTGGGCTTATTCCGTGGTTTCCGTGTTAGTCATTCCCGGAGGGAACCCACCCCTCCGGAAACCGCTCCCTTCCCCCCGGCTATTTTGAACCGTGGGTTAGTCTCTTTCCGTCCATTTCAACCTCTGCTTTTCTTCCCAGAACCACCGGGGCGGTGCAGGAGCTTACCCCCCGGGGAAAACTGGTCGGTATTTTGGTTTAGTTACCGGGCTTTTTGTTCAGACTCCAGTGCAGTGGTGTCCACTTCTTCAATTTTAAAAACCCGAACATTGCTAGTGTTTTCGGTGTCAGCAGTATCAGCGGTTTTAGCTTGGGTTTGTCCGATATTGTCGGCAACTCTCCGCAACGCTTCAGCTACCAATTCCTGAATATCTTTAGCCATTTCCCGCTCCTTTCGTATTGGGTTGTTTTTTGTAGTAGAATTGTATCCTATTCCTCCCCTTTTGTCAACCCCCTTTAAGGGTCTTTTTTTTAAAAAAAATGAGGAGGAAAAGAAAGGAACGGGGAGGAGGAAAAATAAAAAGGGTAGGAATGGGAATGGAAAGGGGTAAGAGAATGGAGAGAAAAGGACTGCGGGAAAGGTATTTATATTCCCAAGTGGCGAAGCCGACGGGACTCGAACCCGCGACCTCCGGCGTGACAGGCCGGCATTCTAACCAACTGAACTACGGCTCCACGGGGATTTTGGCGACCCCAGCGGGATTCAAACCCGCATCACCGCCGTGAAAGGGCGGTATCCTTATTCCTTTAGACGATGGGGTCAATAGAGGAAATTTGCGGTGGGAGAGAGGACTCGAATCTCCAAGGGACTTAAGCCCCGGGGGAAACCTTCCCCTGCGTTTACCATATTTTCGCCACTCCCACCTGCCCGCTTCCCCGTCCGGGTGGTGGCAGACCCGGTTTCGGTGCGGGCGTCGGTTAAAGGTAGATTGTCAGTAGAAGATAAAGTAAAACATCTGTGTGGTCGTCTTTTGTTTCACTTTCAACCGAACCCTTCGGGGATTGAAACTTAACGGGGCGGTTGTTATCAATCTGTCGAGAGCTTCTTTCAACCGAACCCTCCGGGGATTGAAACTTATACTTTTCCATTCTCCGGGCGTAATTTAGAACCCTTTCAACCGAACCCTATCAACCCCCGATGTAGCTTCAATCCCAGAGGGTTCATTACCCCCCACCCCACCGAACCTGCCCCACAGGTTCAGCGGGAGCAGAGGGGTAAAATTTGTCGGAACCAGACTCCCGGGGTCTGGTCAGTAAAATTATATCAATTCCGGAAATGAAAGTCAAGAGAAATAATAACCATCTCCACTATCTTGATATACTTCTATAAAAAAGGGAGGCAATGCCGGTAACGAGATATATCATCATTCCTCTAAACCAATTAAGAAAGGTAATTACTATTATAACCCAACACCCAAAGGTTGGGGTCTTTAGAGAGGGCGTAGTCGATAAAAAAGTAGCCCTTTCACTAATTGGAGAAGAGTTTGAAGTCGAAAAACTTTTGGGAGAGATGAAAAGGGTAGTTAAAATTAAAACACTTGACAAACTACCCAAAGATTACCTATAATAGCCAAGGCTTCCTATCCGATTCCTTTCCTTTCGGTTTTTTTCTTTTTAATTAATCCTTGCTAATAGCTTCTAACACACTCATTCGAATGGAGGGGGGCAAATCATCATATCCCCCTCCTTCCTCCATTATTTTTCGATAGGCTTCTACATTTAGAGCCTGTCGAATCAATTTCCAACCCCTTTTTTCCCTCTCTCCTTCCAATTTTTCGTTTTCTAAATACAACCACCCTTCCCTGTAAAAAATCCCCCCGTTTGCTACTTCCAAAATCTTCCTTTCCCCTTTCCCAAGTATCTTTTTTATTTCCTCTATAGAAAGATATCTTGTTTTTTGCATTATTTTCAATACACTGGGATTAATCTCAACATTTTCCCGGTCGGGGTCATTATTGTCATCGGTTAGGGGAGAGTATTTTGGTTTAGGGGAGGATTTTGGTTTGGGAGAAGGTTTGGGTTTAGAAGGTTTGGAAAGTTGTTCGAAGTTCTCTATTTCACCCCGAAAAACGACGGATACAAATCTCCGCCGTTTCCGGACAAATTCAACCCCCCGGATTTTGAGGGGGGTTTTCTCAATCTCTTTGAGGGCTCTCTCCAGCCCTCGTTTAATATCCCCGCTTTTGTAGGAGTCGGGGATATTTAAAAATTCCCGGAGGTCGTCAATTGTTAGTTTAACCTCAACTTCCCCTTCCCCTTTATAACGGGACAATGTGGAGAAATTGTCCCATAGGATTTCAAATAGTCTCCCCGCCCACTTGCTTTTGAAGTGAATAACGGGGAGTTTTGAAAAATGGGAGGTTAACCCAGAAATGTAGGGTTTGATTTCCGGGTTGAGGTGGAGGGTTAATTCTCCTTCCTCATATTTACAGAAGAACCACCCCCCACGGAGGAAGGATTTCTCTTCCTCCTCATAAATCCAGAAGGGAGCGGACAATTCCTCCGCTACCCTTCTCATAATTTCCCACCTCCGTTTGGAGGAGATATTCAACTCCCCCACGGAGATGGTAGTTGTCCCCTCCCCCGTTTTCTGGATTTTCAGGAGAGCTTTTAGGAGCACCTCCCGGGCGGTGAGGGAAAGGTTTTGTTTCCTTTTAATCAAATTTTCTGATATAATAATAACTCCTTTATCCATTCTACTCCTTTTCTTTTTATTTTCTCCTATAATTATACCCAAAATGTGAAAAATAATTTCAACCCCAAGTAATAACTTTCCCGAAAGTATCGTAAATTTTCACCATACACCTTTGACTAATTCTCCCACTTTCTCCCTATTTTTACCCCCTTTTTCATATTTCGCCCCACTTTTTTCATATTTCGCCCCACTTTTTTCATATTTCGCCCCACTTTTTTCATATTTCGCCCCACTTTTTTCATATTTCGGGGCGGGAAATAACGCAACCATCGGAAAATTGACCCCCTACAATATATACAATTATTACAATATATACAATATATAG
>PUXY01000015.1 GCA_009659955.1 Campylobacterota bacterium
TCTCCGCTCACATTGTAAACTGCCAAAGGGCGGAGGGTTTTTTCTTTAATTTTTGCCACAATATCGAGGAAAGCCAAAGCCGGTTTTACCATCAAAATATCGGCTCCCTCTTTTTCGTCAATAATCGATTCCAAAAGGGCTTCCCGGCTATTGGCAATATCCATTTGGTAGGTGGAGCGGTCTGAAGGGATAATTCCCCCGCCGGTGGTGGGAGCCGATTCGGCAGCGTCCCGGAATGGTCCATAAAAGGCGGAGGCAAATTTGGTGGAGTAGCTCATAATTGGGATATGGTCAAATCCGTTGGAGTCCAATGCTTCTCTAAGGGCGGAGACAATGCCGTCCATCATTCCACTGGGGGCGATAATATCGGCACCGGCTTGGGCGTGGATAATCGCCTGTTTTTGGGAGATGGTCAAAGTTTCGCGATTGTGGACACTTTTCAAAACCGGGTCGATAATCCCGCAGTGTCCGTGGTCTGTATATTCACAGAAGCAGAGGTCGGTAACCACCACCAGATCGTCCCCAAATTTCTCCTTCAATCTCCTTACAGACCGGGCTATTAACCCTTCTGGGTTGAGGGCATCACTTCCCACCGAATCTTTCAGTTGGGGAATTCCAAAGAGGATAACCCCTTTAATCCCCAACTCCAAAACCTCCTCCACCTCTTTGAGGAGAGCCTCTTCTCCCACTTGGCAAATCCCCGGCATTGAGGGAATTTCCTTCCACCCCCTCAACCCCTCTTTGATAAAAATCGGAAAAATTAAATCCTCTTTTCTCACCCAATTCTCCCGAACCAGAGCCCGCACCCCCGGTTTCATTCTCAATCTTCTCAAATTCATCTCCCTCTCCTTGTAACCTCTTTTACATAATCGATAAAAAATTTGGCATTTTCCACGGGCACATCGGGTAAAATTCCGTGTCCCAAATTGAAAATATGCCGGTGCCCTTTCATAGTTTGGGCGATTTTATCGACCCCCTCTTTGGTGGCGGTTTTGGAGTAGAGGCGGGTGGGGTCTAAGTTTCCTTGGAGGGTGTAGCGGTCTTGGAAAACCTCAACCGCCCTCTCCATTGGGGTGTTCCAATCTATCCCAATTACATCAAATTTTCCGTCCATTTTCTCCAGATAGAGTCCCACCCCTTTACTGAATCCAATTACTGGGGTGTTGGGGTATCTTTCCTTCAACTTCCGGGCTATCTCCTTCATATAGTTCCACGAAAATTCCAGAAATTTTTCCTGCTCCAAAGCCCCACCCCAACTATCAAAGAGCATTACCACATCTGCCCCTGCATCAATCTGATTGGAGAGATAATTGAGGGTATTTTCGGTTAAAACCCCCAAAAGCCGATGGAGGGTCATCGGGTCAGAGTAGACCATTTTTTTTATTCTGGAGTAATGTTTACTCCCTTTCCCTTCCACCATATAAGTGGCAATTGTCCACGGACTTCCGGCAAAGCCTATCAAAGCTTTGGAGGGGTGCAACCTTTTCCGGATTAACTCCACCCCTTTATAGACATATTCCAACTTTTTGTAACCCTCCGGGTCGAGGGAATCGATATCTTTATCGGTGGAGATTTGCCGGTCAAAAATGGGACCTACCCCCGGCTCAAACCGGAGGGGGAGACCCATCTCCATTGGTAGATTTAAAATATCGCTAAAGAGGATAGCTGCGTCCACATCTAAAATTTCCACCGGTTGGAGGGTAACTTCCGCTACCGCTTCCGGATTTTTGGTCATATCCAGAAAGTTTCCAATTTTTCGGCGGACTTCCCGATACTCCGGGAGATACCGCCCCGCTTGTCGCATCATCCAAACTGGAGTGTAGGGGGTTTCCCTTCCAAAACAGGCGTCTACAAAAATCATTTTCTCCCCTTGGATTAAAAATTTAATTAACTTAATTATACCGGGTCTGGAGGAAAGAAGGGAAATTTAAACTTTACCGGTGGAATCCTTTAAAAATTCCACTACTTTTTTAATGGTTTCCATCGGCACGGGAGTTCTGAGGATAACTCTAAAGTGGGGCACGGGTAAAGTAGGGGGGCGTATCATTCCTACAAAAATCCCCATCTTTTCCAACTGCTCTCCCTTTGCCAAAAGGTCAGAAATAGAGGGAGCAGAGACCATTTTTATTAAAGAGGAGGTTTGAAATAGGGTTTTCCGGCGGGCAATCTCCCCTTTGAAATGGGAAAGGTGGGTTTGAAGATACTCCATTGCTTCCAATCCATAGAGGGCATCAAAGGGGGAAAGTCCGGTGGTATAAATAATAGGTTTTGCCCGATTGACCAGATACTCTATTATTTCCCTTTTGGCAAGGATATATCCTCCGTAACTACCCAAAGTTTTACCCAAAGTTCCCATTTTAATAGTTCGATTGGGGTCAAGATTATAGAGTTGGGTTACCCCCAATAGGCTCTCTCCCACTATCCCCACCGAGTGGGCTTCATCAATTACCAAATAGCCAATTTCTTGGGCAATTTGACAAATCTCCTCTTTTACGATATCTCCCCCCATAGAGTAGATGCCCTCCACAAAAGTAAAAATTCGATTATACCGGTGGAGGGGAAGGGTTTCCAATAATTTCCGGTAACCGGAGGGGGAGTTATGGGGAAAAAAGTGGACTTCCCCTTGGGTCAATTGGGCACCCACTATCCCACTGGCGTGATACTCTTTATCAATCAACACCAAATCCCTCCGGCGGGGGAGATTGAAAAGAGCCAAATTTCCCAAAAAGCCACTTCCCACCACAATTCCATCTTCAAATCGGTTCAATTGGGCAAATCTTTTTTCCAATTTTTTATGGGCGGGGTGATAGCCAGTAACTACCAGAGAGGCTCCCGCTCCTTTTTTCCGGTAATTCTGAAGTTGGGCGAATGCTCTTTCTCCAATTTCCTCTATTTCTCCCAATCCCAGATAGTCGTTACTTGCCAAATCTATTCCATCGGAAGGTAACATTCTCCGTTGGCGATATCTTCCTCTTTTTTTTAAAATTTCCAACTCTTTTTGATACATTTTTCTCCCTTCTATTCCCGCTTTTGGGGCTATTTACTTTTGAAAGGGAGGAATATTGTATAATTTTTTTACCTACTTGAAAGGAAAAAAGTCGGTAAAAAAGGGAAAATATGGAGAAAAAGAGTAATAAATGGAAAATTGTGGTGGGAGGAGTGGGGATATTGATAGGGGTGATTGGGACACTCCTCTATCTCTTTGGAATCGAGGAAAAAGGGAAGGAAAAAACTTCGCCGGTTCCAGTAAAAACGGCACGGAAGGAGATTAATCTTTCTACTCTCCCTTTGGAAGAGTTGGAAAAGGGGTGTAACCGGGGAAAAGGAAATTACTGCACTGAAATTGGAGAAAGGAATCAGAGGGGGAAAGGGGTGGAGAGCAGATTAAAAGCCTATAATTATTATCTCCGAGGGTGTCAATTGGGGGATAAACAAGGGTGTAAAAAAGAAAAGGAGATGGAAGGGGAGTTGGCCCAACAAGGAAAAGAGGTGGGCTCTCTATTGGTAAAATTGGAAGAAAAGGTAAGGAAAAGTCCAAAATTTCCTGAAGATTTAAAAAAATTTATAGAAAAGAATCTTCAAACTTCTCCAGTTCCCATTAAAATTTGGGAGGAGGAGGGGGGATATATTTTAGGGGTGGCAGATTGGAATGGGTCTTTTACCCCCTGTGTGAGAATAGATATTACCGAAATTACAATTGTTTATGCCACCCTTCCCAATGGGTTTAAAAATCCTATCTGTAAATGGGTAGGAATTCAATTGGGGAAAGGAGAGGAGTAATAAAATGGTGGAGAAAGTAGAAAAAAGGGAAAAGATTTAAACTCCCTTTTTGGAAAGAGGTTAGAGGGGGAAGGTAACTAACTCTTTATTCCGGAAAAAGACACCCTCTTTCCACCCATAACTTTTGGCTTTGGCTATTGCTTCATCAAGTTTATACCCCACATGGTCGGGGGAGTGGGCATCACTACTGAAAGTGATGGGGATTTTCATTTCTGCCATCAACTGGAGAACCTCATCGGAGGGGTAAAGCTCTCCAACCGGTTTTCTCCAACCGGAGGTGTTGAGCTCCACTGCCATCTCTCTCTTTTTTATCTCCTTGAGGAGTTCCTTGACAAAGTATTCAATATTCCGGGTAGGGCGATGTCCAAATACTTTTATCAAATCCAGATGTCCCACAATTTGGAAATAGCCACTTTTTACCATCTCCCGCATATAAAAGAAATACTCCCGATATACATCGTCCACATCTCTCTTTTCCCAGTCTCGGAGAAACTCCGGATTATCAAATCCCCATTGATCCAAAAAGTGGATACTTCCAATCAAATAATCTACCTTCCGATAGGCAATTTTAGGGGAAAAGGAAGAAAGGGGAGTAAAGTCAACTTCATACCCAATTAAAATTTCTATTTTATCTTTAAACTCCTCTTTAATCTCTTTCAACTCCCTTTCATACTCTTCCATCTCCTCTTCTGCCATTCGATAACTTTTATCAAACTCCATCGGGGCGTGGTCGGCAAATCCATACACCTCTATTCCTTGGGAAATAGCCCTCTCAAGATACTCCCGGGGGGTTCCTTGGGCGTGGTTACATCGGGGAGTATGATTGTGGAGATCCACTTTCATTTATCGGCTCCTTTTTTTATCTTCCCTTATGGGAAAATAAAAATAACAAATCAAAATGAGAGAAGGGAAAAAGAAGGGAATTGACGGCAAAAAAGAGAGGTCTATTGTCCGGATATGCCAAGGGAAGAGAGTTTATTGGCAGGTGGAACCACCTCCACAAACCCTTGATCCCGGATTTGATAAAGTTTTACTTTATATTGGATTTGATGTCCAAAATGGGTTAAACCGAAATCTGCTAAAGGTTGATGGGTATTTCCTATCCGATAGTTGTAAATCTGATTTAAGGTGGTGGCGGAAGTATACCCCAACCAATTGTATCTCAAATTTCCCCCCATCAAAAGGGAGTTGGCTAAAATCCGGGGTTTGGTTCCTATCAAAGAACTGGCTAAAATCAATTTCTGTTGGGAGAGAGGTTGAGTTAAATCTATAACCCGGGGGGAGAAACTGATTTGGGTTGCCAATACCGTTCTAACTGGGAGAGCTTTACTGCCGGGGGTTACCAATTGGGTGGTCAAATTTCCCAAAAATTGGGCAACTCCTGTTCCTGAAAGGTTGGTATAAATATTTTTATTTCGGAGATACCAATACCCGGTAGCAAGGGGGTAGCGATATACCGCCTTAACCCTCCCATATTTTTTCTCCAATTGCACCAGATAGGAGGGAATTACACCGGGAATTGTAATTGCCACAGATGGAACCGGTTGAGCCATTGCCGACAAATATTGAATCTGTTTTTTAAATTGGAGTCCCCCGTAATAGAGATTTTCTGCCGAAATTTTTGCCATATCTTTACTCAAAGTAGGGA
Organism: Campylobacterota bacterium; assembly: GCA_009659955.1. Taxonomy (GTDB): domain Bacteria; phylum Campylobacterota; class Campylobacteria; order Campylobacterales; family Nautiliaceae; genus PUXY01. The sequence continues at coordinate 5,429 of PUXY01000015.1, forward strand.
CAAAGACCAAATGGTTTCTGTCGAAAATGTAATTTTTATTGGAGGATTGGAAATATTTTACCGTTCCGTTTTCGTCTGTGACGGCAATTGGCACATCTTTCCGGAGATACTCTTTCAATTGAGCCGGTGAAGTTGGATAAAACATAATATAAGAAGAGTAAGTAAGAGCCCTGTTCAATTCCCGCAAATCAAAGATTTTATACTCATAGTTTTCATCTTTAAAAAGAAAATAGCTATTTACCGAGTTACTCAACTGGGGAAGAAACCGGTAAAATCGCCGTTTGTCTATCAAAATTGCAACTTTAACTTTGGAGTCAAACCCCACCGCTTGGGCAGGCACCTCCTCCTCAATAACTTCTATCCCCTTGGCTAAACTGGCTCCTATCAATAAGAGGGTTAAAGCTCTTTTCCAAACTTTTTTCATACTAAACTCTTTATCAATTGGAAATCTTGCCGAGCCAAGGGGAGGGCTTCCGGATTTCTCAAAAGATAACTGGGGTGAAATGTTGGCACCACTTTTCGCTCCTTTACTCTGAAAATTTGACCCCGTGCCCGGGAGATAGGCATCTTTTTACCCAGTAGATAGTAAAAAGCTGTCTTCCCCAAACAGACTATAACTGATGGATTAATTATATCAATTTGCTTTAATAAATAGGGCTTACACTTTTCCGCCTCTTCGGGAGTAGGCACCCGATTTTGGGGGGGTCTACATTTGACAATATTTCCAATGTAAACTTCCCCCCTATCCAATCCCACCTCACTTAAAAGTTGAGTTAAAAGTTTCCCAGACCTTCCTACAAAGGGTCTCCCACTTTTATCCTCCATTGCTCCCGGTCCCTCCCCAACAAAAAAGAGTTTGGCATCAATAGACCCCTCCCCAAATACGGGGCGGGTTCGGGTCAAATGGAGAGGGCATTTTGTGCACCTTTCCACCTCTTTTTTTAGTTTTTCCAACTCCTCTTCCCGGGGATTTTTCAATTGGGGAGAAAAATATTTTTCTCCCACCATCTCCCCCCAATAGAGGGCGTAAAGTTTTTTCAATTTTTCTCTCTCTTCCATTTCTCTCCTTCCCTTGGGGTTTATGGGTTCAAAATCTCTCCAATCTCCCATTTTTTTTCTTTTTAATTTCCTCCTTTCGCCCCAATCCCCAATTCTCTACTCTTTTCCCCTCTTTTTAATATTTTAATATTAAGGGAGACTCTTTGGCTAAAATTTCCGTTGTTTTTTCCAAAAAATTTTGACAAAGGAGGTCTCAAAATGTTCAATATTGCCGTAGTTGGAGCCACCGGGGCGGTGGGGGAGGAGTTACTCCTTCTGATTGAAGAGTATAACTTGCCGGTAAAAAAGTTGGTGCCCCTTGCCAGTGCCCGGAGTGCCGGGGATATTGTGGAGTTTAAAGGGGAGGAGTTGCGGGTTCAGGAGCTTACCTGTGATATTTTTGAAAAAGAGAAAATAGATATCGCCTTTTTCAGTGCCGGAGGATCAGTCAGTGCCAAATTTGCCCCCTGTGCCACCAAAGCGGGGGCAGTGGTAATTGATAATACCAGTTATTTCCGAATGGATCCCGATGTTCCGTTGGTGGTTCCTGAGGTTAACCCCGACGATATCAAATTTTGGAAAAAGAAGGGGATTATTGCCAACCCCAACTGCTCTACCATTCAAATGGTGCTCTCCCTCTACCCCCTCCATCAAGAGTTTGAAATTGAGCGGGTCGATGTTGCCACCTATCAAGCGGTAAGTGGAGCCGGAAAAAAGGGAATGGAGGAGCTTTTTGAACAGATGCGGGCGGTTTTCAATTTCAATCTGGATAAAAAAGTGGAGGAGAGGGAGGTTTTCCCGTGGCAAATTGCCCTAAATGTAATCCCCCATATCGATAGATTTATGGAGAATGGATTTACCCGGGAAGAGATGAAAATGGTCAATGAAACCAACAAAATTATGCACACCCAGATTGAAGTTGCCCCAACCTGTGTCCGGGTGCCAGTCCTCCGGAGCCATAGTGAAGCAATTACCATCTACTGCAAAAAGGAGGTCTCTGTAGAGAGGGCAAGGGAGGTGTTGGAAAACTTCCCCGATGTAAAAGTTATCGATGACCCCGCCCACAATAAATATCCAATGCCGGTAATTGCCACCAATACCGACTATGTCTATGTGGGAAGAATCCGGAAAGACCTTTTCCGCCCCAATGTCCTCCACTTTTTCAATGTGGCAGACCAACTCCGGGTCGGTGCCGCCACCAACGCCGTCCGAATCGCCCAAAAATGGATAGAAATGGAGAAAAAGGGAGAGTAAATCCCCTTTTTCTCTTTTT
>PUXY01000016.1 GCA_009659955.1 Campylobacterota bacterium
TGGTGCCATATGATGATGGAACCTATGCCCTCTGGACTGAAACCATTTACGCGTGGAATGTAAAAGGTAACCTTTGCGATAATCAAGGAAATTGCACCTTTGACGATTTGGGAGATGTATTTGGAACCAATATCCTCTTCAAAATTACCGGTATAAGCTCCCTTTTTGGAGTAGAGGATAGCGACTTTTTGGACGATACCAATGCCTTTATCTCCTTTGCAACCACCCGAACTCTCCCCTCCAACGGAAAGAGAATGTTGGGAACCACCAAAAGCAAATGGGGAAGAAGTTTGTGGATTGGAATGGATATGCCGGGATTCGGAGACGGGGATAGATTTGGTTGGAGTGTAGTGGCAGGAAGTAAATATTATCGCCCCTTCACCTATGGAGAAGATACCCTTATCGGAAGTTTTGCCGCTGCCCGGGGGCAAGGGGTTGACCTCTACTATAACGCCCAAATTATTCCCCATTTGACTGCCGGTCTCCGGGGAACTTACATCAAATATAACTACGCCGGAAGTAACGCCTTCTTCGGAGATATGGGGAATCCTTATCAAGACCCCTATGTGAAAAAAGCGATGGATTTACGGGCATATGTCCGATATAAATTCTAATTTCTCCTCCCTTTTTATCTCCCTTTTCTTTTTTTTATTTTCTACTCTTTAGTTAAATTTTTAAAATTAATCTTTTTCCCCGAATTCCCGGAACTTGATTCTCTCTTTATTTAAATTTATCAAGGGGATACCAAATTCTATGGAGGTAAAGCCCATTGGGAGGAGCGGGAAGCCGATGGTAAACCCCAATTCCCTCCAATTGTCTCTTCAAATGGGAAAGAGTCAACTTTCCCCGGGCAATTTCCAACAGAAAAGCCACAATCAATCGGACTTGCCCCCGGAGAAACCCACTCCCTTCGATTTGGAAGACCGCCCCGGTGGAGATGGGATAAAATCGGGCTTGAAAAATCTCCCGCCGGTAACTTCCCACCGGAGTGCCAGTTTTGGCAAAATGGCGGAAATCGTGAACTCCTATTAAAAGTTGGGAAGCCCTATTTAGGAGAGAAAGGGGGAGGGGGGTAGGGGTGTAAAGGGTATAGTTGGCGGTAAAAGGGGAAAACCGATAGGTAAAAATATACCGATACCCCCTTTTGATAGCCCAATAACTGGGGTGGAAATCTGGAGGAGCGGGAGTCAACTGCTTAAAATAGATAGCAGGGTGGAGATGGAAATTTAAAATTTTCCTCATTTTTTCCAATCGCCTCTCCCAATGGAGGGGAATATCAAAAGCGACCACCTGATTTAGCCCGTGGACTCCCCTATCTGTCCGTCCCCCATACAAAATGGGAGAGTCAATTCCAATTCTATTTAGAGCTTCTTCAATTTTCCCTTGGATAGTAGGACGCCCCGGTTGTTTCTGGAACCCAAAAAAATTACTGCCATCATAACTGATAACTCCTTTTATCCGCATTTTTCTCCTTTTTAGCCTCTCTTCTTTCCGGGAAAGAAGATGATAAAATGTAAAAAACTTGGGAAAAGGTTAGCAAATGCCCCTCCTTTTTGTCTATGGAACTTTAAAAAGAGGCAAAAAATTGGAAAATTTCCTTTCCGATGCTCTCTTTTTGGAGAGGGGCGAAACCCTTAAACCCTACCCCCTCTTTATTTTTCCGGGAAAATGGTATCCCTATCTTCTCAACTGCCCCGGCAAAGGAAAGAGGGTTAAGGGGGAAATTTATAAAATAGATTTTAAAACCCTCAAAAGGATAGATCGACTGGAAGAAGTTCCGTGGTATTACTATCGGGGCAAAATTTTAGTTAAAGGGGAAAAGTCCCACCGGAGTTATAGGGTCTGGACCTATTTCCACCGGCGGAAAAATTACAAACCCCATTGGCTTTTGGAGGAGTTTTGAAGTTGAAGAAAGTAAAAAAGAAGGAGAGAAGATACCTTTTTATTTCTTACCGGGGAAAGATGCTAAAATACTTGAAATCTACTTCAACTGGAAAGGATAGCCTATGTTAGGTGGTTGGCAAATTGTAGTAATTTTGGTTGTAATTCTACTCCTCTTTGGAGGAAAAAAAATTCCAGAATTGGCAAAGGGGTTGGGGGAAGGAATTAAAAGTTTCAAAGATGCAGTAAAAGATGGGGAAGAGGAGGCTAAAAAGGAAGAAAGTGGGGTAAAAGGTGAGTTGGAAGGAGGAGTAGCCAATAAATCTACCTCTACCCCCCAATCTTCCACCGATACCACCGGAAAGGGGTCTAAAGCTTAATGGAGTGGGAGGATTTAAAACCCCATTTGGCGGAGTTGAGGCAAAGGTTAATCTATATCGGATTTGCCTTTTTGGTGGCTTTTATAGTGGCTTTTCTCTTTTGGAAGCCTATTTTCAAAATAATGGCTCTGCCCCTCATTGAGGCACTGAAGGTAAGTCCCTCCAGTGAAATCATCTTTACAGGGTTGGCGGAGCCTTTTATTACTGCAATTAAAACGGCAATGTTTATCGCTTTTGTGGTAACTTTCCCTTTTACCATCTATCAAATCTGGAGATTTGTAGAGCCGGGTTTAAAACCGGAAGAGAAAAGTTTGGTTAAAAGATTGACCCTTCCTTTTACAATTTTCACCACTATAATGTTTCTTTTGGGGGTCTCTTTTGCCTACTTTATTGTTTTTCCGGTGGCTTTCAAAGTTCTCATTACTTTCGGGGGGGGAGATTTTACCGCAATGCCGAGGGTAGCGGAGTATGTGGGCTTTTTTATCAAATTGATGTTGGGATTTGGATTGGTATTTGAAATGCCAGTCATTACTTACTTTTTGGCAAAGTTGGGACTGGTTACCGATAAAACCTTAATCCGCCATTTCCGGGAGGCGGTAGTAATTATCTTCATTTTGGCAGCAATTTTGACACCCCCAGACCTCTTTTCCCAATTTGCAATGGCTGCTCCAATGCTTTTACTTTATGGAATTTCCATCTGGATAGCAAAGGTGGTAAATCCAGAAAAAGAAGAGGAGAAAGATGAGAAAAAAGAGGTGGAGAATCCCCCCCAACCTAAAGAAAAATAGTGTATAATTCCACTACCTCTGGGGGGAAGGCTACCCGCACATTTTGGGGCCCGACAACAATTCTGATAGGAGAGAATGTAGGGGCGGGGTGTGTGGCGGAGACTCCGGTCTCTGCCCCTAAACCGCTCCTCTCATCTCCAACTTTGGGACTATGGGAGCCCAAAGTCACTGCGTGAACCTCCCCCCGGAGCTTTTTAAAAAAAAGGGATAAAACTCTTACTTTCACTATCGATTTCTTTTCTTATTGTCTCTAATCTGAATGGATACAAAAAAATAGCTCTCCCAAGTCAAAGTAGAATTGTAAAGTTGATGAAAAATAGGTTTCCAAAATTAATTTTTTTCCATTCTCTTCCCCGGAAAGAAGTTACCCTCAAATGGACATACTCTCCCAATTTGATTAGATGCACTCTCAAAAATTAACCCACCCTCAAAAATTATTAAAAAACTTTCATCTGTTTTGAAAATCTGAATTTGAGCCACCCATCTTTTTGAAAATGTGTCCAATTTGAGCTATCCATTTTTTTTGAAAATGCCTCCAATTGGAGTCTTGAAAAAGGGAGAATCTCCAACTATTGAAAAAGAGGGGTGAAGAGAAAGAGGGGCGATTTGGAGATGAAGGGGAAATTGGGGGAAAGAGAGAAAGGTTATTTTTCCCGGGTGATAATCCGGTCGGCGATATGGAAAAGTTGGGGGAGGTTGTAGGGGGCAATTGCCCTTTTTCCCTCCTCTACCAATCTTTGGGCGATTTTTTTGACCTCATCGATAACTCCCCTCTCCACCATCTCCCCCTTTATCCAGTTTTGCTCCTCTGGGGTCAACTTTTTCCGATAGAGGGATTTGAGATACTCCCTTTGGGGTTGGGGAAGCCGTTCAAAAAGGAGAATGTAAGGGAGGGTAGTTTTTCCCTCGGCAAAATCTTCCATTACCGGTTTTCCCACTACTTTGGGGTCTCCCACAATATCCAAAAGGTCGTCAATCAACTGGAACGCCAGTCCAATATTTTTTCCATAAAGTCCAAAGGGCTCCCCTTCCCACCCCCGGAGGTGGGCGGAACTCCAACAGGTGGCTTCAATCAGGGAGGCGGTCTTTTTGTAAATCATTGAAAAGTAGGCTTTCCGATCAAGGTTGAGGTTTTTGGAGAGTTTTACATCTTCCAACTCCCCTTGGGAGAGGAGATAAACGGCGTTGGCTACCTTTTCCGCCACCTCTTGGGGGTAGGCAACCAACTCCATAAACGCCCGGGAGTAGAAAATATCTCCCAACATAATAGCGGTAAAATCTCCAAATTTGGCGTTTATCGACGGGAGACCCCGGCGGGTTTCCGCCCGGTCTATTACATCGTCGTGGAGGAGACTGGCGGTATGGATACTCTCCACAATTGCTCCCAATTTGGGTTGGTCGGGGTTGATAATTTCAACCAGTTTCGCCCTAACCCCTTTCCCTTTTCCAATATGGTGATACTCTTCAAACTCCCCAAACCATCGGTTCAAATAGTCTTGATAATCCATTTATCTACTCATTTTTGGTCAAAATTTGGGACATTGTGTGGATATAGATATCCTCCTTTGCCCCCTCCACTTGGTCGCTTTTGGAAAATCTGGTTTCCATAATTTTTTGTTCCAAATCGTCTCCGAAACACTCCTCCGCCAACACCTCCAAAACTGCCATTCTTTCGATTAAATTTTCCAACTCCTCCCTTACCAAATTCCGGTTGGCGTGGTAGAGAATTTCAAAAAATTTATCGGCAGGGGTCTTGTTTTCGTCGAAAAAGTCCATTTATCTCTCCTTTTTGACTATTTGGGGATATTTAACACTATACCACCACATCAGGGCAAATTTTGCTCCGGGGCTTACCGGATAGAGATGGTCATCGGTTACAAATCGAATCACCTTTTCCGGTTCAAGGTAGAAGAGTTCAATATCCTCCTCCGGCAATCCCCCCCCATCGGAGACCCGATCATCTTCGGTAACCTCCAGATAATAGATAATTTGGTGGGAGGCGGAGGTCCCCAAACTCCCATAGGTGGAGGTTATCCGGTGGAACCGCTCCGGCTCCGCATCAAATCCACACTCCTCAATCACCTCTTCCCGGGCAACCTCAACTGGAGAGAGTCCCCGTTTATCTTGGAGTCCCGCACAGAGTTCATAGGAGAAGCCATTTCCATTTTTCAGATAGAGGGGCATTCTAAATTGTCGCACCAAAATCAGTTGATTCAACTCCCGATGGTAGATTAAAATTGCCACGCTATCTTTACTGGGGCAGACCTCCCACCTTTTCCGCTCCCCTTTGTAGTGGTAAAACACCTCTTTTAAAGTTAAAAACCGCCCTTTGCACTTTTCCACAATTTTATCGATTTTGACAAACCGCATTTTGTCAACCTTTTGGGGAAATGGAAGAGAAAATTGGAAAAAATTTTACACTATTAAATTAAAGGGGAGGTGAGGGGAGAGATTAGGAGACGGGACTCCCCGGTTTCCGGGGGGTGTCGGGGGTGAGGAGGGAGAGTCCATTTTCATCTTTTCCCGCCAATAACATTCCTTCACTCTTATACCCCATCAATTTTGCCGGTTTCAGATTTGCCACCACAACCACCAATTTTCCTATTAAATCTTCCGGTTTATACCACTCTTTTATCCCTGCAACAATCTGTCTGTTTCTCCCCTCTCCCAAATCTACCTCCAACCGGAGGAGTTTTTTGGATTTTTTAATCTCCTCTGCCACCACTATTTTCCCAATTTTCAACTGGACTTTGAAGAAATCGTCGATGGAGATGAGGTTGGCTCCGGACTTGTCGTCCTTTTGGGCACTTTTTTCTCCCTTTTTCCCCTTTTTCTCCCCCTTTTCCGATTGAGGTTTGGTCTGCTCCTCCAAAAGGGGTTTTTCAATCCGGGGGAAGAGGGGTGGAATTCTCTGGATTTTAAATTTGGGGAGAAGCTCCCCTTCCAACCGCTTTTTGAAGTTTTCTGTATCGATTTTCAACTGGAGGCTTTCCGCCAACTTTTCTCCGGTTTTGGGCATAAAGGGGTAGAGATTTACCGCCACCACCGCCAAAAGGTTGGCAATGGTTCCCAAAAGTGCCATCGCCTTCTCTTTTTCCCCTTTTTTCATCAACTCCCACGGTTTTTCACTATCGATAAGCCGGTTTCCTATCCGGAGAACCTTCCAAAGCTCCTCCAAAAAGCGGTGGAGTTGCATTTTGTGGAGATATTTTTCCTCCAACGGTTGGACAATCTCCAACACTTCCTTCCAAATCTCCCCATAATATTTTTCCACATTGGAGGAGTCTATCTCCCCATCGAAATATTTATAAGCCATTCCTATCAACCGGTTGAGGAGGTTCCCCAAATCGTTTCCCAAATCGTTATTGATTCTCCCTATCAATGCCCTTTCACTGAAATCCCCATCGGCTCCAAAGGGGACTTCCCTCATCAAAAAGTAGCGGAAATTATCCAATCCGTAGGCGTCGGCAACCTGCCGGGGGTCAATTACATTCCCTTTGGATTTACTCATCTTCTCCCCGTCCCGGGTCCACCATCCGTGGGCGGCAATTTTTTTGGGGAGGGGGTAACCGATACTCATCAAAAAGGCAGGCCAATAGACGGCGTGGAATTTGAGAATATCTTTTCCGACAATATGGAGGTCGGCAGGCCAATATTTTTCCAGAAGGGTGGTATCTTCACTCCCATACCCAAGGGCGGTCATATAGTTGAAGAGGGCGTCCAACCAGACATAAATTACATGTTTGGGCTCATTGAGCTCCGGGGGAAGTTTAATCCCCCAATCGAAAGTAGTTCGGGTAATGGAGAGGTCTTTCAACCCCTCCTCCACAAATCGAATCACCTCGTTTCCTCTACTTTCCGGTAAAATCGGCTTCTTCTCCTTGAGCCATTTCAAAATCTGGTCTTGATATTTGGAGAGCCGGAAAAAGTAGGACTCCTCTTTAATTATCCGGGTCGGCTTTCCACACTCGGGGCAGAACTCCCCATTTACCAGATTGGAAGGGGCGACAAAACTTTCACAACTTACACAATAATACCCTTCATAAACCCCTTTGTAAATATCCCCCTTTTCCCACATTGTGAGAAAAGCTTTTTGAACCCCCCGGATATGCTCCGGGTCGGTGGTGCGGATAAATTTGTCGTAACTTATTCCAAAATAATCCCAGAGTTCTCGGAATTTGCTACTAATTTCGTCGGCATACTCTTTGGGATTTTTTCCCCGCTTTTTGGCACTCTCTTCAATCTTTTGCCCGTGCTCATCGGTTCCGGTTAAAAAGAAAGTATCCAGTCCCTTCAACCGGGCATATCGGGCAATGGTATCGGCTATAATTGTGGTGTAGGCGTGTCCAATATGGGGCACATCATTGACATAGTAGATTGGGGTGGTCAAATAATACTTTTTACACTCTCCCATTACTCCACCTTTCGGAAATTTTGAGCAATTTTAACAAATAAGGATTTAAAAAATTGCCCCTTCAATTTTAAAAAAATGGAGAAATATTAGGTTAATCTAACAATCAGTTTAAACAAGCAGTAGAAGCCTTATATTAATTTAAACCTATCCACTCCAATTTAACCTTCCCTTCCAAAGGTATTGATATAATTTTCCAAAAAGGGTTCCTGTGAAGAGGTATCGGAAAGGGCTTTTGGGGTGCGGGGTAACCGCCCAAAGTGTAATTGGTGAAGGTG
>PUXY01000017.1 GCA_009659955.1 Campylobacterota bacterium
TTAAAAAACCGAGGATAATGTGCCACTCCCTTATTTCGGCGTGTAAAAATCGGGTCGGTTCAGGGGAAGGGTTGGAGAAGGTAATAAAAGGGTCGGCAATGTAAAAACCGGTGGCTACCAGTCCAAAAATGGCAATTGCCCGGAGCCAGTGTTGCCACCGATACCCGGCGGAAAACTCAATTCCGCCGATATATTTCCCGAGGGTTTTCAGAAATTTCATCTCTCCCTCCTTTTCAGATTCCGCCGTAGAGTGGATCTACCCGGAACTCTCCCAATTTTTTCCCTTTTACATCCATCACATGGACGGCACAGGCGATACAGGGGTCGTAGGAGTGGATACTCCGGATAACCTCCAAAGGTTTGGAGGGGTCGGCAATTTTCATTCCAATTAAATTGGCTTCATAGGGTCCCTTTTTCCCTTTTCCGTCGGCGGGACCGGCGTTCCAAGTGGAGGGGACTACCGCCTGCCAATTTTCAATTTTCCCATTTTTAATCCGGCACCAGTGGCTCAACATTCCCCGGGGCACATCTCCAATAAATCGCCCTTTATACTCTTTGTTGGGGTCAATTTTATAGGGGGCAACGGTGGTTTGGTCTTTTTTCAGATTTTCCACCAAATTGTTGAATGCAACTATTCCGTAATCGGCAATTACTTTGGTTTGGAGCATTCTCCCGGCAGTCCGTCCCAAAACTGTAAAGAGGGCTTCTGGAGGTAAACCGGTTTGAGCCAAAAAGCTATCTACCACTTGCCGAACCTGTTTATTTCCTTTGGCGTAGTTGACCACCATACACGCCAAAGGTCCCACCTCCATCGGCTCTTTGTTGTAGCGGGGGGATTTAATCCAAGAGTATTTTCCTTGGGGATTTACCACTTTTGCCGGAACTTCCTCCCCTTTGTCATTGATGGAGGTTCCATCTACATAACCGGTATAGTTGGGAATAGTTTTTCCATTGTAGGGGTGGAGGAAACCGGTATCTTTATACCAACTATGGGTTACATCTTCCTCAATTTTGGACTCATCTAAAGGATAGTAGTGTCCCAAATCGAAGTTTTTAATATATCCGGTGGCATCGAAGAGCCAACTATCGGGACCAGTCTGCATAGTTTTGTAGGTCAAATAGTTCCCCAAATTGTTTTTGGTGGTTACAGAAGGCTCCCCTTTGTAGGCGGAGGCTGCCATTACAATATCGGCATAATAAGCCCGGTTGGTGTAGTCTGCCAACTCTTTAAATTTGGTTAGATACTCCGCCAATCGGGCAGGGTCCTGTAAATCCATTACACAGGTTACCCCTCCGACGGTCAAACTTTGGGGATGGGGGTTTTTACCTCCGAAAATAGCCATCATTTGAGCTGCTATCCGTTGCATTTCCAAAGTTTTCAGATAGTGGCTCAAAGCTATCAAATTCTGCTCCGGAGTAAATTTCATCGTCGGGTGTCCATAATAGCCGTTTTTAAAGGGTCCCAAATCTCCCTTTTCCGCAAACTTTTTCACCCGCCGTTGAACTTCCCGGAGTTCGTCCTCTCCGGTGGCAATGGGGTTATAACCGGTGGGGACATACTGGAACGCCTCTTCACTCGCCTTTTTGGGGTCGGCACTCAAGGCACTGATAATATCGACCCAATCCAAGGCGTGGAGTTGGTAGAAATGGACAATATGGTCGTGGAAAAAGAGGGCAAAATCCAAAAGGGTGCGGGTCAATTTGGCATTGAGGGGTGGTTCAATTCCCAACGCATTTTCGACGGCACTGATTCCCGCTTTATAGTGGGAGTAGGTGCAGACCCCACAAATCCGTTGGGTCATAAATCCCGCGTCCCGGGGATCCCGCCCTTTCAAAATTACCTCAATCCCCCGCCAGAGGGTGGCACTGGAATAGGCATCTTTTACTACATTATTTTCATCTAATACCACCTCAACCCGGAGGTGTCCTTCAATCCGGGTAATTGGGTCGATAACTACTCTTTTGGTCGCCATCTACTACTCCTTTGGATTTTTAATTGCACTGATAAGTCCGTGGGCTGCCACCGCCACACCTGCCAAAGTTAAAATGGTAATTCCCACTTTATCGGCACTGCTATCTGCCATCGCCGAGCTAAATTGATGTTTCGCCAAAGGCTCTTCATAGGGTGCCATTGTGTCCCAAAAGTCTGGTTCACTACACCCGATACACCCGTGCCCCGCTTGAACAGGCCAAGAGGTGTGTTGATTGAACCTTTCCCGGCTACAATTGTTGAAGGTGTAGGGTCCCTTACACCCGACTTTGTAGAGACAGAACCCATTTTGGGCACCTTGGTCTCCAAACTCCTCTACAAACTCTCCGGCGTCAAAGTGTCCCCGCCGTTCGCAAAGGTCGTGGATCCGGAGTCCATACGCCCATTTGGGGCGGTTGAAATTGTCCAATGGAGGTAGAGCCCCAAAAAGAATGTAGTAAACAATTGTCCCTACAATATTTTTTGCACTGGGGGGACAACCGGGGATATTTACCACAGTTCTACCCAACACTTCTCCCACCCCTTTGGCTTCGGTAGGGTTGGGTTTTGCCGCTTGAATTCCCCCAAAACTGCTACAGGTTCCAACAGAAATTACCGCCGCTGCCTCCGCCGCCGTCCGTTTCAATTTCTCCAATCCGGTTTCGGCGTGGGGTCCAATGGTCAAAAATTGTCCATTATTTTTGGTGGGAACCCCCCCCTCCACACAGAGGATAAATCGATTTTTAAATTTTTGGAGGGCTTCTTCATAATTGGTCTCCGCTTGCCACCCGGCTGCCGCCATAATGGTATCGTGATACTGGAGATTGATGTAATTGAAAATCAGATTGTCGATGGTTGGGGCATCGGTGCGGAGGAGACTCTCACTACATCCGGTGCACTCTGCCAGATGGAGCCATACCACCGGCACCCGGTCTGCCACCTCCGCTGCTTCCGCAACCAATGGAGTAAAACTGGAGGGAAGCCCCAATAAAATGGTCATAGCCCCCGCCCATTTGAGAAAATCCCGGCGGGTAAACCCCTCACTTTTTAAAATAGCGGGAATTGAACTGCTACCAACCCCTTCCAATTTCCGGAGTTCCGCTATCCGCTCTTTAATGGATTCAATATTCAGTGCCATATTTGCTCCTTGGAGGATTGATTTACCTAATTATATAGAAAAAGCTTTCCCCATTTTAAACCACCTCCTCCTTTCCCTATTCTTGTGGGAAAAAAAGTAAATTGGGAGTATTTGTCTCTCTTTTAGAAAAGAGTTGGAAAAAGAGGAAAAAGGGAAGTTATCCCCCCCGGGAGACAATTTGGGCGGAGAGGGTGGTGTAGGGGGTCAGATGGCTCCGGGAGGCAAAAGTGGAGGGGTCTACAGAAAACTCCCCAAACTCTACCACAATAAAATTCTCCCCTGCAACTCTATTTTCTATCCCAAAAATTTGGGCGGGGGTATCGGCAATTAATTTCTGGATTTTTTCCGGGGAGATGGGGAGGGAGTAGGCAAGTTGGGAGAAAATATCCAATTTGCTAATTCCACTCTCTGCCACTTCCAAAGGTAAATCTTTCCCGGTGGCGGAAATATGGTTGGAGGAGATAATATCCACCAAGCCCGACTCAATCCCCCGGAGGAGAGCCTCCCTATCCTCTCCACTCCGGAGGGGGGGAGTAGTTTTGTAGAGGGTATTGAACCCCTCCAGTTGCCGGTCGGTAAAATAGAGGTTATCTATCGGCACATCGATATAGATATTTTCCGGTTTATCTTTCAAAACCTCCAGACTCTCTTTGGTGGTAATTCCCAAAAAGATAATTTTGGCTTTGAAATGGCGACTCAATTCGTAAATTTTTGCCACCTCCACCGATTCGGCATAGTTGGGAATTCCAGAAACCCCCAACCTATACGCCATCTCCCCCTCCGCCATAACCCCGTAACTTAAACTTTTGTTATTGCAGTTGACCAAAATCGGAATATCCAATAATTCCCCATACTCCAAAACCCGGCGGATTAAATTCAAATCCTCATCGGAGTTGATATAAATCCCCTTTGCCCCCTTTTTGTGGAGGGTGGCAATTTCGGTCAACTTCCCTTGGTGAATCCCCTCCACTGCCACCAAAATGGGAAATCCCGCCTCATTTGCCCTTTTGAGATTGTAGGAGAGTTGGAGTTTATTGGCAATTGGCTTAATTGCCGGTATCATCAAAAAATGCCCCACTCCCCCATTCCGGGAGGCTTGACTCAATCTCAAAACGCTTTCGGAGTTTTTTACATTGATATCAAAACTTTTGGGAGCAATATATCTCCGGCTTTTGGGATCCGGGGGGAGAAATTCCACAATTTTGCCATTTTCAACCCTAATTGAAAGATTGGAACCGGTAATAACCATCTCACCCCTTTTTGGAAAATATTTTATCAATTTTCCTCCCCCGCCCTTTTCCCTTGCCGGACTCTTCCTCCTTTTCTTCCTTTACCATTTTCTCCCCCCTTTAGTTATCTCTCCTCCTCTTCCCCTCTGCCCCACCCCTTTTCTGTATAATTAGGAGCATCACAGGAAAAAGGGGAGAGAATGGAGCTTACCACACCATTGAAATCCTACTCTACAAAAATTTTACTTTTGGGGAGTGGAGAGTTGGGGAAAGAGGTGGCGATTGAGGCGACCCGATTGGGGTGCGAAGTTGTGGCGGTAGACCGCTATCCCAATCCCCCAGCCTCTTTGGTTGCCCAGAAGAGTTACACCATCGATATGAAAAATTACCATCAAGTTTTGGAGGTGATTGAACGGGAGAAACCGACCTATATTTTACCGGAGATTGAAGCCATCAATATAGACGCCCTCTTTGAGGCGGAGAAGCGGGGGTATCGGGTAATCCCCAATGCCGAGGCGGTCAATAAAACAATGAACCGGAAAAATATCCGGAAATTTGTAGCCGAAGAGTTGGGGCTCAAAACCTCCAAATATCGGTTTGTCTCCACTTTGGAGGAACTCCGGCAAGCGGTGGAGGAGTTGGGGTATCCGGCGGTGGTCAAACCGGTAATGTCCTCCTCTGGACACGGGCAATCGATAGTCCGCACCCCCGGGGAGATTGAAAAGGCGTGGAATTTTGCCCGGGAAGACGCCCGGGGGAGTAGTGAAGAGTTGATTGTAGAGGAGTTTATCAATTTCGACTATGAAATTACCCTTTTGACCGTTCAAAATGACTACCAATTGGAATTTTGCCCTCCGATAGGACACATTCAGAAAGATGGGGATTATATTTTCTCTTGGCAACCGATGGAGATGAAACCGGAGGTTTTGGAGGAAGCCCAAAACATTGCCCGGAAAGTGGTGGAAGGTTTGGGAGGTCGGGGAATTTTTGGGGTGGAGATGTTTATCAAGGGAGATGAGGTCTATTTCAGTGAAGTCTCCCCCCGCCCCCACGATACCGGACTGGTTACCCTAATTACCCAATCCCAAAGTGAGTTTGCCCTCCATATCCGGGCGGTTTTAAATCTTCCGTTGGAGTTTCAATTTTTGGGAGAGGGGGCAAGTGGAGCAATTAAGAGCCGGATTGAAACCTTTACCCCCAAATTGAAGTTTGAACCGGAAGTTTTCTCTTCCAATAGTCGACTGGTAATTTTTGGAAAACCGGAAGCCCACAAAGGGCGGAGAATGGGAGTGGTTCTGGTCAGTGGAGCCGACGCCCTCCGCCGGGCTCAAGAGTTGGTTCAAAAAGTAGAAGTGGTAGGATAATCGGGTGCCCCCCTCTTTTTTGCTCTTTTTCCGACGATAAAACTCCTCCTCCCTTGACCGGAGGAGTTGAAATAGGGGTTGACCCGGTGGTAAAATCGGAAAGGAAACTTTCGAAAGTAAAGGATTGAGTTATGAAGGTTTTGGGTCTCCTTTTGGCGTTGCGGTTTTTGGGACTTTTTATAGTCCTTCCAGTTCTCTCTATTTACGCCCTCCACCTCAACGGGGCAAATGAGTTTACCGCCGGAATTGCGGTTGGGGCTTACGCCCTCTCCCAACTGATTTTCCAAATTCCCTTTGGAAGATTGGGAGATAAATTTGACAAAAAGACCCTTTTAATTGTGGGGTTTATTCTATTGGGGTTGGGGAGTCTGGTCTGTGCCTTTGCCGACAATATCTACACTCTAATTTTTGGACGGATTCTCCAAGGTGCCGGGGCAATTGGAGGGGTAATTTTGGCTTATATTGCCGAAGTTGTGAATGAGGAGGAGAGGGCGAAATCTTTCGCTTTTGTGGGGCAATTTATCGCCTTAAGTTTTGCCATCTCAATGGTTGCAGGTCCTCTAATCGGAGGAAAATTTGGGATTGACAAACTTTTCCTTTTCACCTTTCTACTCTCTGTAATTGCCATTATTATGGTGGTTACAATTGTCCCCCCCGCTCCAAAAATTGAGCACTTCTCCGAGCCTCCCAAATTTGGAGAGTTGTTGAAAAACCGGGATTTACAAAAACTCTTTTTTACCGGTTTTATGCAAAAAGGGTTGATGACCACCTTTTTTATGTTGGTGCCAATCCTCTTTACCCAAAAATTGGGGTGGAGTAAAACCGACCTCTGGAAAATTTATGTGCCGGCGTTGATTGTCGGTATCGGAGCCCTTCCATTGGGGGCAATTTTGGCGGAAAAAAAGGGAAAAGTAAAAGAGGTCTTTATTATCGGTGCCACCAGTATGACCGGTGCAATTTGGCTCTTTGCCCTCCAAAAAAGTTGGGCAATGTTTTTGGCGGTAATCCTCTTCTTTTTCGGTTTCAACCTGATTGAACCGGTTCTCCAAAGTTTTGTCAGTAAAGTGGTAAAAGCCAATCAAAAAGCGACCGCCCTCTCCACCTCCAACACAATCCAATATTTGGGTATCTTTTTGGGTGGGGCAGTCGCCGGATTTTTCCTCAATAAAGGAATGTTGGAGGCGTTTTTAATCTTTGCCGGAATAGTGGGGTTAATCTGGATTTGGTTGATGGCTCAATTTAAACCATTGATGAAATTGAAAGTGGTAGAGTATGAAAAATTTGACCCCGACTTTATCGAAAGTTTGAAAACCAACCCCAAAGTTTACGACTTCTACCAAAAAGATGGAGTTCTCTTTGTCCGATACCGGGAGGAGTAAAAGATCCCCTTTTCTCCCCCTTTGGAAAAATAGAGGAAAGGGAGAAAGTTTTCAAATTTAAACTTTCTATTTTCCTCTTTTTCTCCAATATAGTCTCTTTCTATTTCCATTTTGGACAAATCAAAAAATTGATGGTAAAAATGGAAAAATATCTAAAAAACTGGAGCCTCTTTGGGGTTTCTCCAGTTTGAAAGTTTAAACATAAATCTAAAGTTTGGAAGTTTAAAAATAAACCTAATAAACCTAAAAAGGAGAGAGAGAAGGGAGAAGCCCAAAAGCCCACAGACTCCAATTTAGCCAAAATGGAAAGATTAGAGAGCTTTACCGGTTATCTATCACAAAATTGGGCTTTTACAAATCGATCCAAAATCTTTTGATTTTCGGGGGAGGGTTCACAGAGGGGGAGTCTATACTTCAACTCCAAAAGTCCCATTTTTGCCATTACATATTTGACTGGAATTGGGTTGGTTTCGATAAAGAGAATTTTACTCCACGGGTAGAGGTCGGTGTGGAGTTCCAATCCCCTTTTCCAATCTCCGTGGAGACAAT
>PUXY01000018.1 GCA_009659955.1 Campylobacterota bacterium
GAGGGTTTGGAAAAATTCAATAGTCCAAAGCTCCGGATTTACTTTGGGGGAGAAAGGGTCTTGATAGCAGACATCAAAAAAGTGGGAGGGGGCTTTTTGGATAATCTCCCGGGCGTCTCCAATTTTTAATCTCTTCTTCCAGAAATAAAATTTTCTATTTCAATTACCTCTCCCTTTACCCACCGCCACAATTTGCCCAAAGGAGAGGGCTCCATCGTTGGGGGGAAGTTGATGGGAGAAGTGGAGGGGAAGAGGGGAGAGGTGGGTTTTCAGTTGCTCCAAAAGGACTCTATTTTGGAAGACTCCCCCGGCAATTACCACTGGAAGTTGATACCCAAAAGCAATGGTTTTAATCACCTCCACAATCCAATCGATAAAAAGGGTGGAGACCACAGAAGGATTGCCCCTATTCTCCAATACCTTTTTCAAAAGGGGAGTCAATTTAATTTGGAACTCCAATCCCTCTTCGGAACTTCTTTTCCACTCTCCCAATCGATTTGCTCCCCTTTGCCACCCGGGGAGGGTGGAGAGGTCAAAGTTTTGGGAAAAAAAGCCATCTCCCCAAGGTGATTGGTGAGAAACTGGAGGGGAGGGGTGGAATGTTTTTCCGGAGGGCAAAATCTTCTTTCTCTCCTCGCTTTTTCCGGAAAAAATGGGTTCCCTTTTCCACTCTATTTCCACAGGAGGAAGGGAAAAGGACTTTCTCCTTTGGGCAAAATCTTTTTCAACTTGCCGGAGTGTGTCCTTTTGATTGGAAATTCCTCCAGTAAAAGAGGGTGCCAACAAATCAGAAGAGGCAGAAGAGTGGAAAGATGGGGGAGGTTGGTCGGGAATTCCGAAAGGGGAGGCGGGGGTGGAGGAACCTCTCGGCGGGGTGTAATATTTTTCCATTAAAAGCCCGGAGTAACCTTCATACCAGTTCCGGTCTATTATTCCCCCCAATACCCCCACAATATCGAACAATCTCCCCATTGAAGAGCTCCACGGAAAGGGGGCGGAGGCGATTTTTTTGACCAACTCCAGTTGAGTTCTCCATTTCGGTGGGGTCAAGGGCTCCAGCCCCAACTGGTTTAAAAGCCCCAAAGCTATCCGGAGGGGGTCTTTAATCCCCTTTTCTCCCCCTATCAGTTTGAAGGGCTCCAATCTCCCCACCCGGCGGTAACCGGTATGGTCAAAAATAAAAAACTCTCCCCCCCAAATGGTGCCATCATCTCCGTAACCGGTGCCGTCGAAGGCTATTCCCAAATAGGGGCGATTGGGGAGTTCCAACTCCCCCACCACCGCCATCAGATGGGCGTAATGGTGTTGAACCTCCCAAATCTCTCCCCCGGTGCGGTTTGCCCACTCTACCCCCCACCGCCGGGAGAGATAGTGGGGGTGGCGGTCTACCACCACAATTTTGGGGGTGGTTTTGTAAATTGTGATGAGCCGGTGGAAATTTTTTTCCAAATATGCCACCCCCTCCCGGGTGGAGAGGTCTCCAATGTGGGGGGAGATAACTACCTCATCTCCTACCTGAAGGGCGATGGTATTTTTTTGGTTGCCTCCGGTGGCAATTGCCCCCTCCGGAATTTCCCAGTTTACCCGGCGACTTACCGGTGAATATCCCCGCCCCAATCGGAAAAAGAGAGGTTTATTTCCCCCCATCTCCACCACCGAATCATCTGCCCCATTGACTATTTCCCGGTTGTAATCCAAAATTGTGGAGGTGAACCCCAACTTTTCCACCTCCTCCCGGGTCAAAGCCAATGGGGTATCGGAGATATTGCAACTGGTGGCAACCACCCCCCGGTTAAGCTCCTTTAAGATTAAAAGGTGAATGGGGGAGTAGGGGAGAAAAATCCCCAATTTTCCAATTTCCGGGGCGACTCCGGGGAGTTCCCGGTCGGGGCGTTTGGGGAGAAGAGCGATGGGGGCTTGGGGGGAAGTCAAAATTTGCCGGGCAGAGGGTGTCAACTTTACCCATTTTTCTGCCTCTTGGAGGGAGGGAAACATTACCGCAAAGGGCTTTTTGGGGCGGTTTTTAATTTGCCGGAGATGTTTTACCGCCTCCGGATTGTGGGCATCGGCTAAAAGATGGAATCCCCCAACCCCTTTCACCGCCACAATCTCCCCCCTCTCCAGTGCCTCCACCACCCCTTTTATCGGATCTCCCTCCACCTTTTTCCCCTCTCTCCAGAGGGTCAACCGGGGACCACACTCCCAACAACTGATTGGTTGGGCGTGGTATCGGCGATCGGAGGGGTCGGTATACTCCTTCCGACACCGGGGACACATCTCAAAGGGTGCCATCGAAGTTTGGCTCCGGTCGTAGGGGAGATTGTAGAGGATACTCCACCGGGGTCCGCAATTGGTGCAGTTGATAAAAGGATAGAGATACCGGCGGTTGGTGGAATCCAGTAACTCCCGGCGACAATCGGGGCAGATGGCGGTATCGGGGGGAATCATCGCCCCGCTCTCCCCCGGTTGGGAGTCCCAAATCCGGAAATCGGGGAATCCCCGGTCTGGGACAGACTCCCTCTCCACCCCCTCCACCCGAGCCAGTGGGGGGAGATTTTTTTCCACTTCCTCCCAAAACTCCCCCACCCGGAGTCCCTCTACCCAAATCTCCACCCCTTCCCCCCGGTTGAAAACATACCCCTTCAATCCCAATCGGGTGGCAACCCGGTAAACAGAGGGGCGGAATCCGACCCCTTGGACAATTCCGCGGATTAAAAATTTAACTCCCACTCTCCTCCACCTTGGAGGCGATTAAAAGGGAGCCCAACGCCCCCATAGCTTCCCCGTCGGTGGGGGTGCCCCACGGGAGGTAAACCGGAAAATTTCTCTCCAAATAGGTATAAAGTTTGGAGAGGAGGAGTCCTTGAGCCATCTCTCCGGCAATTACTGCTCCCCCCAAATCAATCTCCCTCTCCAATGCAAGATAGAGATTGTTGAGATATTCGGCAAAACTCTCCACCACCCCGTAGGCTATCATTTCAGGGGCAACCCCTGCCAATCGGAAACTGATGGCGGTTCGAATTACCCAAAGGGGGTCGATACCGGAGGTTTTGGAGCCCCGGTAATCTATCCGGGGACCTTTTTTTCCTATTACCTCCCGCACCCGGTGGAGGAGATTTTTAACCCCTTCCCTCCAATTTTCCCCCATCTCCAATAAAACCCCCATCACCCCCCAAAGGTAGTAGATGCCCCCTTCTCCGGCAATTTCCCTTTGGAGGAGACTCTCCACCAACTCCGGCATCTTTTTTCGGAAATTGGAGATCAATTTTTCCCCTGTCTCTCCCATTTTTTCAATTTGGGAGAAAATTTCCCCGAAAGAGGAGAATTTAAATCGGCAAGTTAAATAGGGGGAAAAGCCGTGGTGGGGGGAGTAGAGATAGACCCCGCTTCCTTCCCCTTTCAAAAGGGCGTAACAGAGGAGTTGTCTATTCTCCACCCCGTTTGCCTCTATTACCCCCGTTAAAATGGCAAAGTGGGGGTAAGCCTCTTTGGGGGAGAGGTGGGGAGGGAGTTGTTCCCGGGGGAGGATTTTAACCAGATGGTGTCCATCAATTTGGGCAAAGTAGGCTCCCAAATTATTACACACTCCGGCAATTTGGGGAGGAGTTTTCCAATCTGGGGAAGGTAGATAGACTGGAATAAATCCCCTCTCCCCCTTTTCAACGAGGGGCTCTCCCCGGCGGGAGTTGGAGCCCACCGCCACCGGAGGAGTTTGGAGTTTCTCCGGCAATGGAAAGTTGAGGTGGGGGGTAACATCGGTGGGGTAGAGCCCCAAAAGTTGCACCTCATCTGGAAGGGTTGCCATTAAAATGGTTAATACTCCACAATCGGGGAGTTTGACCAGACAACTACCCCGGCTACTCCCAAACTCCTTTCGGAAATTGAGGGTTGGAGGGAGATGGAAGGCAGGTTTTTCAATTGCCCCCAATCCGGTAATTTCTGCCCTTTCTACCAAAAAATACCGCTCTACCGCCCCCAAATCCCGGGCGACAATAATTGGAGCTTCACCCACTTTTTCATCTATCACCACTCTAAATTTTCCGTTCATTGTAGTAATTTGAATCTCTTTCTCCTCCAAAAGGTGGACTCCCAATTTTTCAAAAAGCTCTACAAAAGGGGAGTTTGGGGAAGAAAATTGAGTTTGACCATCTCCCTCTTTCAAGTTCAAATTGGGAGAGTGCGTAATTTTGGAAGTGCTTTTTTCCCATTTTTCCCCCTCTCCCTTCTCCTTCTTTTTCTCCTTCTTCTTCTCCTCCCAAGTAGAGCCACCGGATTGAGATTGAAAAGGGGAAATTGTGGAGTTTTCTTCCAAAGGAGTGGCAAAGTTCTCCCCTTTGTCGGTGGGGGTAGAGGGGTTCAAGGGGAGGAGAGTGCTACTCCACTGGAGTGGGGTGGGCAGGGGATATCCGCAAATATTACAATGGTGGAAAAAGTTCCGGTAATGGGGGGAGTTGGGGTCGGTCATCTCCCGATGGCACCGGGGACAGGGGGGTAGATTGAGCCGGGGGAGGGGAGGATAGTTGGCAGGGGAAACTCCTTTCATCTCCTCAACCTTCTCCACCTCCGCCCCTTTCAGGAAGAGGGTTACCGGCATCTCCTCCCCTATCAACCGGGCAACTTTTTCCAACTCTTCCCCCTCTCCCTTGTAGTAAACCTCCAAAATCTCCCCCTCCCGATGGAGGGTGGTTTTACACCCACTCTCCTCCCCAATTCTGATGGCAACCTTTTCCACTATCCCTTGGGAAGAGGGGAGAAAAAATTGAAATTTCAAAATCATTTCTCTTCCTTTTTATTTCTATTTTCTTCCACCCTTTCCAAAAGCCGGCTTGCCTCAGCCAAAAGCTCCTCCAGTTGCCGGGCGTGGGTCGGGTTCGGGGTTCCGGAGGGGATAGAGGTGGGGTCGGTGAACCCCCGGAGGGACTCTGGGGGAACCTCCAACCGGTAACTCTCCCGGGCAACCTCTTGAATATCGGTTTCCGGGGCTACAATTTCCCACTCAACCCCCAATTTTTCCAACTCTTTCAAGAGAATTTTTTCCATTAATTTAGATGCTTTTTGCACCTCCGGAGTTAGGGTAAAAGTGGTATCCTCCCCAATCACATAGGGCACCACCCCAATAATTTTGGTTGGAGGTAAATCTCCCATCAAGTCCATCATCTGGAGAGTCTGTAACATCTCCACTTCGTGGGCAGACCCTTGCCAAGTTACACACTCCGGCACATCTCTAAAATCGAAAAAGTAGACATCTCCAATTTTTCCCCCATCTACATCGACACAATCGAAAATAAAGACCCGGTCATACTCTACAATTATAGGTATCAATCTCTGGGCAAGGGTTCCCCCGTCCACCAAATCTACCTCAACCTCCCCCTTTTTAAACCGATACTTCCTTTTCAAATAGTGCACCAAATGCACCCCTATCCCTTCATCTCCAAAAAGAATATTTCCTATTCCCAAAATTAGAATTTTCATAACTCCTCCCAATCCAACAACAAAAAAAGAGTAAAAAATTTCCCGTAATGGTAACTAAATAGAGGAAACATTGGGCTCAATTGGGATTTATCTCAAAAGTAAGGGATATTTTCGGAGTAAATGGAGGCGCCACCCGGATTCGAACCGGGGATCAGGGCTTTGCAGGCCCCTGCCTTAGCCACTTGGCTATGGCGCCGGAGGATAAAGTATAGAGAAAAAGCTATTTTTCTCCTCTGGAGCGGGCTACGGGACTCGAACCCGCGACCTCCTCCTTGGCAAGGAGGCGCTCTAGCCAACTGAGCTAAGCCCGCTTTTGGTATCGGAAATTTTACTAAAAAAAAGAGTGAGATGCAAGGGAAGAAAAAGGGAGAGTTGAGGAAAGTAGAGAGAATAGCCGATTATCTTTTCATCTGTTTATTTTTAGTAGAGCCCAACGGGGGTAAATAAATTTATCGGTTAAAAGAAATTCCTTTTCCACTCTCCAATCGGTCAATGGCTATAATAAAGTAAAAAAGAAGCGGAAAGTAGTTGGAAAAGAATCCTCGGAACTGAAATTTTTATAGTTTTTTTACCAGAAATTAACCAAATATTGGGGAAGTTGAGAAATAGAAAAAATTTTTTTCTCTATAGGGGACGGGATTTATGTGATATAATTAAAATAAAAAGGGGTTCCAATGTTGAAGAAAAGTGTAATGGGAGTGGTAGTAGGGAGTTTTTTGCTTTTTCAAGGGTGTCAACAAACTGGAGTAGGTCCCACTACTACCCCTACAACTGCTAAAACCTCCGGTTATGTTCAACCTGCCCAAGCCAATACTGCAGCCAATTACGGCTCTTATATTCTGATTGCTACACAACTTTTGCAACAGATGCTTCCTTTGTTGACCGCCGGGGGAGCCCAACCCCAACCCCAACCTATGCCCCAAGCCGGTGCAGTTAACGGTGCCATCAATACCGGAGCCAATACTTTAAATCGGGTTGGTGGGGCAGTAAATATGGTAAGTGGATTGATGGGAGCCCAACAACCTCAACCGGTTCAACAAGTTCCCAACCAAGGAATAGTGCAACCTTCCCTTATCAATCCCCAAACAATTCAAGCCCTCATCGGGGTAATGGGAGCAATGAACGGAGGAGTTCCCCAACAATAATTTTTCTCCCTTTTTTCTCTTTTCTAATCTTATGTAAATTTTCATTCTCTCTTAACAAGGAAAAAAATGGGAAAAAAAAGTTTTAAATTAATAGTAGGAGTAATAATTGGAAGTAGCTTTCTATTTGCCAACACTTCTTTAATTGACCGGTGTTTCAACGGTGGTGAAAGTGCGTGTAAAAAATTATATAAAAATAAAATACCCTTTTCCCAAGTGGAAGAAAGATGTTTAGAAAAAGGAGAAGGGAAAGCCTGCTTGATAATTGGAAACATTTTTAAAGTAACTGGAAGCAGAGAGGAGGTAACTAAATTTATCTCCCAAGGAGAAGATGCGTGCAAAAAAGGGAATGGGGGTGCTTGCGTATCAGTAGGTATATTATATTTTTACGGCAAAAAAGTCCCCAAGGACTACACCAAAGCGGTGGAGTTTTTCAAAAAATCGTGTGAAATGGGAGATGGATTGGGGTGCACGAGTCTGGGAATGATGTATAAAAAGGGGAAAGGTGTTTCCAAAAATTCCACCAAAGCGATAGAACTTTTCAAAGAAGGGTGTAATTTAAAAGAAGGATTGGGGTGCTACAACCTGGGATATATGTATGCAAAAGGGAAAGGAGTTCCCAAAAACTCCACCAAAGCCAAAGAACTCTTCAAAAAAGCGTGCGATTTGGGAGCAGAAGAAGGGTGTAAAAATTTAAAGAGAATGGAGGGAGAATAGAAAATTTATTGTTTTTTCTTCTTCTCTTTTCCTCTTTTTTCTCTGAAGAAAATAAAGATTTTCGAAATACCAAAGAAGAGGGAGGGGGAAGAAGGGGGAAATATTTTCCCTGTTATTCTTTAATTTACCGGAGTGTGTCCTACACGGGGG